>CALXVD010000068.1 GCA_944391865.1 uncultured Clostridia bacterium | reverse complement strand
CATGGTATTAACCATATTCATACAGTTATTAACAGAAGTCTGAATATTGCAAAAGAATATGAAGTGAATAAAAATATTGTATATACTGTGGCAGCTTATCATGATTTGGGGCATTACATTAATCCAAAAATACACGAGAAATTATCAGCGGATATTTTTATGAAGGATAACCAAATAAAGAAATGGTTTATGGAAGAAGAAATCCAAATTATAAAAGAAGCCATTGAAGATCATAGAGCATCAAGTAATCATGAACCGAGAAGTATATATGGAAAGATTGTCAGTACTGCTGATAGAACTATAAAAAGTATAGATATTTCTATAAAAAGGGCATATACTTATTATATTAATAATTTTCCTAGTATCCCTAAAAAGGAACAAATACAAAAAATATATGAACATCTAAATGAGAAATATGGACCAAATGGATATGCCAAAACGTATCTATATGATGAAGAATTTGAAATTGCAAAAAAGAAATTTATAAAAGCATTAAGTGATAAGGATACATTTATAAAAAGGATAGAAAAAGTAATAGAGAATATGGAGGTATAATATGATTCTTTCCACCTTATGCTATATAGAAAAAGATGGTAAATACTTGATGTTACATAGAACGAAAAAGAAGAACGATATTAATAAAAATAAATGGTTAGGTGTTGGTGGCAGATTCGAAGAAGGAGAAAGTCCAGAAGAATGTATTGTAAGAGAAGTGAAAGAAGAAACTGGACTTACACTAAAAAATTATCAATTAAGAGGAATTGTAACATATATATCTAACAAATGGGAAACAGAATATATGTATGTATTTACTGCAACTGAATTTGAAGGAAATATAATAGAATGTGATGAAGGTGATTTAAAATGGATAGAAAAAGAAAAAATGGCTACATTGCCTACTTGGGAAGGAGACCATATTTTTGTAGACAAATTGCAAAAAGATGACGGATTTTTTTCTGTTAAATTTGAATATGATGGAGAAAAATTGGTGAGATATCATTTGAAAGAATATTAAATAAATAAAATTAAAATGAAAAATACTAAGTAATCAGAAGTGAGACTTAGTATTTTTGCTATATAATAAAATATTATAAAATAGCACTTAAAATTAAGATACCAATATTATCATTATAAATTTCATCAAACTGTGAAATAGGTAAAGGATTTTCTCCAATTCCTGCTTCAATGGTATATCCAGGTAGATTATAATTTTGAATAAACCAATCCTTGTATCCAGCAAAACTAGAATTGTATGGAGTTTCAGCAAGTCTATATCCACTTGCTTCAGCTAAGCTTTGACCAATTTCTCGACTATTTGGTGGATTGAAATTTTGAAATTGCCAATAAATTTCTTGCCCTTGTGTATGATAAGCAAGTACTAATTTAAAATCATGCATTAAAGTAAAATTGTAAATTGTTAAAGCCTCTGGTTCTGTTAAAGGACCAAAACCAACAAAATCACGAGGAGCAGGTTGATTAAATCCTTGTGCATATTTAATTTCTCTTGCTTGTTCCCAGCCAGCAGGAAATTGCAAGTTTAAATCCACACCTATTGTCTTTCGTAACTTCCACCAACAAAAATAAAATATAAAAATTGGCAATTACCTGTGAAAACTGGGTTTCAGTTAAATGTATTAGAGTAGTTAAACTACTCTTTTTTGAATTGTAAGAATTAATTCTAGTTTATTACTAGAAATATATAAGTAACTTGTCCAAGATAATATAAAAAAGCCACAAAATCGATTGTTGTGTAAATTAAGAAAGGTTGTGAGGAGAGATGTTTACTTAAAAGCAAACCAAAAGACAGGATTAAAATATAAAAAATAAAAGAGGAGGAAGAATATTAACAAAAAGTGGACAACTTGGAGAGGTCTAAATGACCTCCTCGATTTTTAAGAGCACCCAGCTAAAAGCCACGCTTTTAGGCAGTTTTCGGGCGAGGGGAGGTCGCCCTGATCCTGCCAAATTGCTAAAAGCAATTTTGATGTGCAAGGAGCAAAGGCAGGGAGAAAATATGGAGAATAAGGAAGAAAATGAAAAATTAGTTAGAGTAACAATAAACAAGTTGAATGTATCAAGTTTTCATTGGAAAGATGAAATATAAAATTATAGGATTTATAATTGAATATTATTAGTTCTTATGGTATATTATAGAAAAACAATATAAGAATGGAGCAAAAAAATGAACTATAAAATAGATTTATCAGAACAAAATCAAAACTTGCTAATAAATGCAGATATAAAAGTAGAAGACAGAGAATATTCGGTCGATGAAATAAAAAAGGATATTGCAAAAATAAGTAGTTATATAATGAGTAAAAGTAGTAAAAATGGAGACATTGTAAAAGCACAAGCAGAATATATACCATTGATCAATGTTTTACAAAAAAATATTAGTTAAAAGTCTTTACAGATAACTAGCTATTTCTCAAATAAAAATTCTTAATGAATCAGATATTAAATATCTTAAATAATAAAAGAAAGTGGTGAATAGTAGTTTATGAAAAAATTGAATAGTGATGAAATAAATTTACTTAATTCTGATTTGATACCATTTGAAAATTTTCTAAAAACTAATGGTTTATTATCTGATAAAGTAAGTAGCAAATATGAAGGTATAAATTTTCATATTGAAAGTAAGCAAGAATTA
>CALXVD010000067.1 GCA_944391865.1 uncultured Clostridia bacterium | reverse complement strand
AAGATTTTGCAAATAACAATAACTTAAAGATAGGAGATTATATTGTATTAAATAATATTGAAGGAAATGAAATAGGAGTAGAAGTTCAAATAATTGGAATATTTACAAGTACCAGAAAAAGCGATTCGGAAGAATATATGGATACAACAAATCTATTTGAAAATATTATTTTTACAGACTTAAATACAACTTCAAATCTTATTTATGAAACAGATAGTGATAATAGTCAATATGGAGATTTTGAAGTTGAAGATCCAGGAGAACTAGATAATTTAATTTCAGAAATGAAGAAAATAGAAAATGTAAATTGGGATAATTGCAAGATTACAAAAAATGATAGTAATTTTAAAAATACAAAAGAAGCATTAGAAGGAATACAAAAAATTGTATCAACAGCAATTATAGTAATATTTATAATTAGTATAATTTTGATAGTTTTAATATTAAATCTTTGGACTAAACATAGGATAAACGAAATAGCAATATTACTTTCTGTTGGAATTAGTAAAAAAGATATTATATGGCAACAAATAATCGAAATTCTTATGGTATCTGTACCAGCATTTATACTATCATATTTTACAAGTTCTATTGCAACAAAAATAGTAGATAGTAAATTGATTAGTAGTATTACAAATAGTATAGAAATAAGTGTAAATATATTTGATTGGTTATTAGTAAGTGGAATTGGATTACTAATTATATTAGTATCAACAATAATATCAATTTATCAAATTACCAAAATAAAACCAAGAGATATTTTTAGTAGAATAGATTAAGGAGGAATGGAAATGTCTATATTAGAAATAAAAAATTTAAAATATGCTTATTCAAGAGATAGTATAGTATTTAAAAATATAAATGTAAATTTAGAAGAAGGTAAGGTATATTCAATATTAGGACACTCTGGAAGTGGAAAAACAACATTCTTATCTTTACTAGGTGGACTTGATACACCAACTGAAGGAGAGATATTATTTAAAGGAGAGAATATTGAGAATTATGGACTTGCAAAGCATAGGAAAGATAATGTATCATTTATTTTTCAAAGTTATAATTTAATTGACTATTTAACACCAATGGAAAATGTATCAATAGCTTCAAAACTACCACCAAAACCTATTTTAGAAAAATTAGGACTCACAGATAAAGAAATGAAAAGAAATGTTTTAAAGTTATCTGGAGGTCAACAACAGAGAGTGGCGATAGCAAGAGCTTTAGCTTCGGAAGCACCAGTATTATTAGCAGATGAACCAACAGGAAATTTAGATGAAGATACAGCTAATAGTATTATGGAAATACTTAAAGACTGCTCTCATAAGATGAATAAATGTGTGGTTATCGTAACTCATTCAAAGGACCTAGCAAAACAAACAGATGTAATTCTTAGGTTAAGAAGGGGAGAATTAGAAATAGAAAATAGGAAATAATTGAATTAGCAAAGAGAACTGCAATGTAATTCTCTTTAAATTTGAAAAAATTTAAGTAAATTTATATAAAATATGCAGTTAAATAGTAGAAAAATTTAAAAATATATGGTATTCTATTGCAGGAGTAATTAATGTAGAAATAAGGGAGAATGTTATGAAATTAGTTGTAAAAAGTCTAAAAAAGAACTTTGAAAAAAAAGAAGTATTAAAAGATATTAATTTTGAATTTGAAAAAGGAAAAATATATGGTTTACTAGGAAGAAACGGAGCAGGTAAAACAACATTTTTTAACTGCCTAAATGAAGATTTAGATATAGATGCTGGAGATTTTTATATTGAAGATAACGATGTTAAAAGAAAAATGGAAGCAGAAGATGTAGGATATGTTTTATCTACACCAAATGTACCAGAATTTTTAACAGCAAGAGAGTTTTTAAAATTCTTTATTGATATTAATAAAAAAAGAATAAAAAATGAAAAAACAATAGATGAATATTTTGAGTTTATGAAAATCGAAGAAGAAGATAGAGATAGATTGCTAAAAGATTATTCACATGGTATGAAAAACAAAATGCAAATGCTTGTAAATATAATTGCAAATCCAAATGTTTTATTATTAGATGAACCTTTAACATCTTTTGATGTAGTAGTTGCAGAAGAAATGAAACAAATGTTAAGAGAAATTAAGAAAGATCACATAATTATTTTTTCAACTCATATAATGGAACTTGCATTAGATTTATGTGATGAAATAGTTATCTTAAATAAAGGTATTTTAGAAGAAATAGATAAAGACAATATAGATAATGAACATCTAAAAAACAAAATATTAGAAGCACTAAAGGAGGAAAAATAAAATGCTAAAAACATTTTTCACTTCCTTTAAATTACAGAATACATATAGAACAAATAGTATTATTTATTCTTTAAAACAGTTACCTTTAATAAAAAGAATATTACCAAATAGTTTATACAAAAATAAAGGACTAAAAATATTTGCAGGTATTATTAGTATTCTTTGGGAAATAATAAATATTTTTATTGGTAAAGTTATATATATTGCAGCAATGATATTTATGGCATTGTCTTGGTATAAAACAAATAATGCAGATACATTTATACATATATTTACATTTCTAACACTTGCAGGAGGAGTTTTAAATACTTATATGCTTAATCCTACAAAAGATAAATATTATGCAATAATTCTAATGAATATAAATGCTAGGGAATACGGATTATCCAATTATTATTACCAATTAATTAAATTGATTGTTGGATTTTTACCATTTACAATTCTATTTGGTATGATAGCAGGTGTACCACTTTGGATTCAAATTGCAATTCCGTTTTTTGTACTAGGAATAAAATTAATTGTTATGAATTACTGTATATATGATTTTAAGAAAACAAATAAGGCATCTAATGAAAATTTACCAACAAAATTTGTGTGGGGATTTGTAGGAATATGCCTACTTCTTGCTTATGGTTTACCAGCAATTAATATAACATTAAATCAAACTATATTTTTATATGTATTTATAATTGCAGTAATATTAGGAATTGTAAGTTTAGTAAAAATACATAATTTTAACGATTATAGAAGAATGTATAAACAAGTATTAACAGAATCTAATGTATATATACAAGAAAAAGCAACTGGAACACAAGCGATGAAAGATACCAGTCTAAAACAAATAGAATTAGATAAAAACTATACAAGCAATAAATCTGGTTTTGCATATTTCCA
>CALXVD010000066.1 GCA_944391865.1 uncultured Clostridia bacterium | reverse complement strand
ATTTTCAATTTTTAGCCTTTTTTAATTGTTTTTGGTATAACTTTATATCTTTTTTGATGTAGATAAAAAATTTCCATTAAAAAATCGCTTTAGATATTTTTAATCTAAAACGATTTTTTATTTTTTAAATTGTCCAGACGTCTGGACAATTCAGTATATATTATTCTTTTTCATCTTCATTTTCATTTATTACTTTTTCCACTTGTGCAATTAATTCTTCTTTATCTGGCATATAGTATGTATAATTTGACGCAAACAAATTATTGTTAATTCCACCTAAACTATATTCAGCTACTACATTATCTTTTTTAGCACATAATATTATTCCAATTGGCTTATTATCTCCCTCATCATTAACTTCTGTTTCATAATAATTAAGATACATATTCATCTGTCCCATATTTTCTGGTTTTAATTTTCCCATTTTTAAATCAATTAAAACATAACATTTTAATATTTTGTTATAAAAGACCATATCCACATAATAATGAACATTATCTATCGTTATTCTTTGTTGTGAGCCCACAAACATAAATCCCTTTCCTAATTCCAACAAAAAATCTTCTAATTGTCTAATTAATTTATATTCAAGATCTTTTTCTAATAAAGGTTTTTCTTCCTTTATTCCAAGAAATTCAAAAACATAAGGTTCTTTTATTATATCTTTTGGTTTTTCTATAATTTGTCCTTCTTTAGCCAATTGTAATACTTTTTCTTTATTAGCTTTTCCATCTGATAGCAAAAGCCTTTGATAAAGTCCACTTTCTATTTGTCTGCTTAGTTCTCTTGTCGACCACTTTGAATTTACTGTTTCTTTTTCGTAAAACTTTCTTTCATTTTCATCTTTAATTCCTATTAACTCGCAAAAGTGCGACCAAGTCAATTGTCCATACGTCTGGACAATTGGATACGTTATATAAAAGTTTCTCATATTAAATAAGTTAGAACGTGAAAAACCTTTTCCCATTTTCTTTGTAAGTCTTTTTGCTAATTCTAAATATAATTTTCTCCCATATTCTGGAGTAATGTCTCCTCCTTGCTCTTCTTCGACAATCATTCTTCCTACATTCCAATAATAATTTACCATTTCTTCTCTAACATTATTATATACCTTTTCTCTTGCTTTAATTGTATAATCTATTATATTATTAGTTAATCTATCTAAAATTAAATCTTGATTCATAATTTTTTGCTCCTTTTTCGATTTTTTCTAATTATAACATTTATTTCCAGAAAATTCATTACAAATTCAAAAAAAGATGACATTGTATTATTATTTTTTACAATTCATCTTCTAAATATGTGAAAATTTTATAATTTACTAAATTGTTTGTAGGAGGAAACCTTTGCTATTACTACATTTTAATTTTTCGTCATAAGAGAACAAAATCGTAATAACCAAAGCAATTAAAGTTATACCCTCATTAAAAATTTTTTTATTCTTCACTATGATAACGCCTCCTTTTTATTATTTTTGACATATCCATTATTATCTATACATTTGTTTAAATTTTTTAACGTTTTCTTAATTCTTTTTATTGTTTTCAAATTAAAATATAAATTAAAATTCCTATTGCCTGTATAACAAATAGATTTAACATATTAGATGTTAATAAATTATTTGTTGCTTCTATGACACCCAACAAATTTTTATCCTCTTCCTTTTTATAATGGTTTTGTGCCTCGAAAAATGTAACTAATTCAGGAATACTGGTTATCATTCCTAATAAAACACCTAAAATTGATTCTGCAATCCCGAAACTTTCTGATAGATTTTCTAATACGCTTCCTAATGCATCTCCTATAAAATATAATAAGATACCTGCTATTAAAATATATCCTACATATATAAATGATTGTTTATTGTTATCTCTTTCTTTTACTTCTTGTTCTTTTTCTCTTTCTTCAATTTTTATATCTTCATAACTTAAATATCTTTCATATATTTTTTTAGATATCCAGTAAAAAATAATATACATAGCAACTAATATGAACACTATCACTATATTTAATGTATTTTCTAATTTTAATAAGATGATTGGAAAAATAATCGTTAAAATAACCAATATATTTTGAATGATAATTCCTTTATTTTTAATAGCTTTATGATTTTTATTGACAATTAAAGATACACTATATTGAATAAAATTAATGACATTAGAACTGATAATATTATATACACTTGTTCCCATTAATCCTCTAAAACTAGATATCGTAACAGTCAATAATTCAGGAATTGAAGTAGCAATTCCCGCAATATTTCCTATCGTTCTAGGTTTTAGTTTTAAATTTTCTGCTAATTTTCTTAAAGCTTTTACTAACATATATTTTGAAATCATGACAATCAATATAGAATATATTAAAAATTTTATTATTTCAATAAGCATTTTTATTTTTTCCTTTCTTTTAATTTATAAAATATATTATCTGCTTTTCTCATTTATATTGGTTATTTTACCCAATTTTATTGCCATTTATCAAAAAATATTATATAATGGCTTCGTATTGTAAAGGAGCGTGTGTGTATGAAAGAAGTAAAAATTGGACGAGTTTATCGTCATTTTAAAGGTAATTATTACTTTGTTGAAAATGTGGCATATAACTCGGAAACAAAAGAAAGAATGGTTATTTATAAAAATTTATACCCTAGAGATGATGGACGCTCCATATGGGTTAGACCAGAGAAAATGTTTTTAGAAGAAATTCCAGAAAGACCAGACAATATCACTGGTCAAAAGACAAGATTTGCATTAGTAACAGATTTAGAAATAGATTATACTAAGAAATAAAATGTCGCATAGACAAACGAACTAAATGCGACATTGAGAAAAAAAGGAGGATTTTTATGATAGATATTAAATTTTTAAGAGAGCATCCTGATGTTGTAAAAGAAAATATCAAGAAAAAATTTCAAGATCATAAATTGATTATGGTTGATGAAGTGATTGAATTAGATAAGAAAAATAGAGAAGCACAACTTACTGGCGATAATTTAAGAGCTGAAAGAAAGTCTTTAAGTTCTCAAATTGGAGAATTGATGAAAGTTGGTAAAAAAGAAGATGCTGAAAAAATTAAAGCACAAGTGCAAGAAATTAATGAAAAATTAGAGAAAAATGAAAAATTAGAAAATGAATATGCTGAAGAAATTAAAACAAGAATGATGAAAATACCAAACATTATGCATGAATCTGTTCCTATTGGAAAAGATGATTCTGAAAATGTAGAAGTTGAAAAATTTGGAGAGCCTATTGTTCCTGATTATGAAATTCCTTTCCATGGTGAAATATTAGAAAACTTAGGTGGTCTAGATTTAGATAGTGCTAGACGTGTTTCTGGTAATGGATTTTATTATTTAATGGGTGATGTTGCCAGACTTCATTCTGCTGTTTTAACTTATGCTAGAGA
>CALXVD010000065.1 GCA_944391865.1 uncultured Clostridia bacterium | reverse complement strand
TTAGGGTTATTCCTCTGTGGTCTATGGGCGCAGTTTGGCTATCCTCTTTGGTATTCCTTACCGACAACGCCCCTACAATTTTTCTGCATTTATTATTGTTTGATGTGTGAAGTGCGAAGTGTGAAGTGTGATTTTGGTTTGTTTTTTTGTTATTCATTTGTGCATCTTCCTTTCTTTTGTTTTTGTTTTCTCGGACGGCAGATTGCCGTCCCTACATTTTTTGCGGACGATTAAAATCGCCCATACAATTGGTTTTCGGACGGCAGATTGCCGTCCCTACATTTTTTTGCAGGCAATTAAAACCCTGCAATTACAATTACGTTAATTATAAGTTATATCTTTTCTTTTTGCAATATTTATTAACATTTTTTTATTTTATATTAACATTTTTTTATTTTATATAAATTATTGTTTACATATTTTATTTTTTTATATGCCAATTCTGGCAGATTATATTTTACAAATACGTTATACATATTTGTTTTCAAAAAACATATTTATTTAATGGTGATATTTTGAGAAGGACAAAGATATTTTTTATTAATGGAGCTATATTAACTTTTTGTGCATTAATTATGAAAAGTATTGGAACTGCTTTTAATCTATATATATCTACTAAAATAGGATCTGAAGCAGTTGGTGTATTTAGCTTGGTTATGTCTGTATATCTTTTTGCTGTTACTTTAGCTACTTCTGGCTTAAGTCTTGCTTGTACCTGTATTGTTTCAGAGGAATTTTCAAAAGAAAATTTTTTTAATGGATTAAGGGCTGTTAAAAGCTGCATTATATTTTCTTTAATATTAGGAATTGGAAGCGGTTTTATTGTTTTACTATTTTCTGATGTTATTTCACAAAATTGGTTAAAATCAATGGTTTCTTGCAAACCTTTATACCTAATTGCTATTGGGCTTCCCTTTATTGGTATTTCTAGTGTTATAAATGGTTATTTTTCTGCTGTAAGAAAAGGTTATAAAACTGCATTTGCCCAAATATTTGAACTTCTTGTTAAAATATTTGTAACTATTTTTTTATTAGATTTCTATAACCCTCAAAATGTGGAGTTAATTTGTATTTGTT
Organism: uncultured Clostridia bacterium; assembly: GCA_944391865.1. Classification (GTDB taxonomy): domain Bacteria; phylum Bacillota; class Clostridia; order TANB77; family CAG-508; genus CAG-452. Next base: position 2,565 of record CALXVD010000065.1, on the reverse strand, counting down.
TAATTTTAGCAGATGTAATTTCAGAAATTTGTTCTTGTTTTTTGGTTTTATTATTATACAGAAAAGATAGAATTAAATACAGTAAAAGAAGTGTTAGCATTATTACATTTAAAAAAAGAATTATGAAAATCGCCTTTCCAGTTTCTATTACATCTTATATTCGCTCTGGCTTATCTACTTTAAAACAATTTATTATTCCAAGTAGATTAGTGTTATTTGGGCTTACATACAGCATAGCTCTATCTGAATATGGGAAAATTAATGGAATGACAATGTCTGTTCTTTTATTTCCAAATGTATTTATAATGTCTTTTAGTAATTTACTTATACCTGAATTTGCAAGTTTGGCTGCTAAAAAATATAAAAAGAGAATATTAGAAATCTGCAAAAAGGTGTTTTTTACAGCTTCTACATTCTCTATTGTTATCTCATTATTTTTCTATATCTTTGCAAACAAGATAAGTCTATTGGTATTTAAAAATTTAGATTGCGCTCTATATATAAAAATTTTATCTCCATTAATATTATTTATGTACCCAGATAATATCTTGGATAGCATGTTAAAGGGGTTAAACAAACAATTTAGTGTTATGTTTTGCAATATTTTAGACTTATTATTAACAATAGGACTCTTATACTTTTTACTACCTATTTTTGGATTACCTGGTTATCTTTTAGTTATTGCAATTAGTGAAATATTCAATTTTTGCATTAGTTATTACCAGTTATATAAAGCAACAGGTTTTAAATTATCAAATATTATTACATTATTTTATTTATTCTTTATAATTTTAATATTTTATGAAATTTTAAAAATATTATAATATATCTTTTTTGTATTTATCATAAGTTATCTTTATTCTTTCTCCAACTTCGTATTTACATTAATATCCATTTTTAATTTTCCTACCATTATTAAATCTCCCTATTTTCGTATTTCTTCATTATCACTATAAGTCATAAACCAAGAACCTATCTTTATGTCATCGTATCCTTCTAATGTATGAAAATCTATTACCTTATATCCTAATCCCCAATATTCTTTTGTTCCTCCATCTCTATATGTTGATATGTTAACACAAAAAATTGGTTTTTCTTGTTTTTGTACTCTACTATAATCTACTGCAAAAAATAAAATTCCTATAAAAACTATCATTGCTAAAACAACTCCAATTACTTTTAAAAACTTTTTCATAAAAATTACCTTTTACCTTTCGTTTTCTAATTTAATCGTACAGAAATATTACTATTTTACGACTTCATTATATCAAAAAGTTACACATCTCTCAATAGTAATAATTTAATTATTAATTAATAATTTTCTCGATAATTCCTTTGTCTTCGATTTTATTACTTCCAAAATATTTTTTTCCTAAATCTTTTATTGAAGCACCTAGATGATACATTTCTTTATTATCTGTTACTATAAATCTGTCATAAAATTTATTTGTTTTAGCAAGTTTTAATATAGGATATTCTTTATTAAATTTCTGAATATCTATAAAATGCTTCTTCTATTCTTATACTTACTTCTACAGGAATTTCATTTTTTAACAATCCTGACAGCATTATAATTCCTTTTTATGTAAAAGCTTGCTTTCCACCACGAGTATTTGAAGTCGCAATTTGCGACTTCAAAGATTCATACTCACTGTTACTTAATAGAAAGCAAAATTCTATTGGAAAACGTTCAATATTTCTTTTTACAGCCTCATTTATTCTTTTTATTTCATACTGATACAGCCTAGCTACATCATTATCAAGCATAACTTACTTTCCTCGAATTCTATATATTAAATTTTTTATTTCTTTATTATATATTTCTTTTTGAATTAATAATTTATTTTCTTACATAATTTCGCATCCTTTTATAATTATGCACAGTTTAAAACATTTATTAGTAGTTGCCAAGCATTTTATTCCAATTTATATATTTTTTATTTAGATTAAACTCTACATTCAAGCCAAGAGAAAATTTTTTAGTTTATATACAAAAAAACAACCTACAAACTTTTAGGTTCGTAAGTTGTTATAAATTGGTGGGCAGGGATGGATTCGAACCATCGTACTCATATGAGAACAGATTTCTTACTACTATAGTTTTCACTACCATTTAAAATGTTTGTAGTCTGGACTTTCTCTTTATCTTTTAAAAGATACCAGGTATAAAGTCTCTACACTCAGGAAGTTGTTCCTTAGCTCGGGATTATCATCAGCATAACCTGTTAAGACTTCCCCGAATTAGCCTAGTTTTCACTATACAATCACTTGTATAGGCTGCAATTTCTGATTTTTTGATTTAATCAAAGCCTACAGTCTGCCGCCTTTAGCCACTCGGCCACCTACCCATATATAAAATTAATGAATAATGAATTACTATCCATTATTCATTTGGTGCTCCCTCAAGGATTCGAACCTTGGACCCACCGGTTATGAGCCGGTTGCTCTGACCAACTGAGCTAAGGGAGCATTTCCCAACGCAGAATTTATTATAAGATATTTTTCACGCTATGTCAATAGTTAATTTAAAATTAATTGAATAAATTTTAATTAAAATTTTAAAAA
>CALXVD010000064.1 GCA_944391865.1 uncultured Clostridia bacterium | reverse complement strand
CTATTTTTATACATCTAGGGTGAAATATTCGTTTCTAAACTTTTAAGGTGATTTTATCATAAATTAAATACAATATAAATCTATAATTCTTGTCAAAATCTTTTAATTAGTGTATAATATAGCATGTATGCACTTATAGCTCAGGCGGATAGAGCGCTCCCCTCCTAAGGGAGAGGCCGCTGGTTCGAATCCAGCTAAGTGCACCATTTTAATGAATGGTGAATGATTAAGATGAATAGCAAAGAAAAATTTATGAAAGAAGCTTTAAAAGAAGCAAAAAAGGCATATAAAAAAGAAGAGATTCCAGTAGGAGCAATTATTGTAAAAGATGGAGTAATAATTGCAAGAGGCCATAATTTAAAAGAGACAAAAAACAGTAGCATAGCTCATGCAGAAATACTAGCAATAGAAAAAGCAAACAAAAAGTTAAAAGCATGGAGACTAGAAAATTGCGAAATGTATATTACATTAGAGCCATGTATGATGTGTATGGGTGCAATTATTAATTCTAGAATAAAGAAAATATATATTGGAACTATGGACCCAAAAACAGGTTCATGTGAATCTGTAATAGATATAAAAGACTATAAATTTAATCATGTTGTAGAAATTGAAACAGGAATATTAAAAGATGAATGTGAATATATTTTAAAAGATTTTTTTAAAATGCTTAGGAAAAAGAAGCGGAGGGAAAAATGAAACAAAATAATTTCTCAAAAAAGAGAATTATACATTTATGTGTTGTAATATTTATAGTTGTAATACTAATATTAATTGCAGCAGCTTTAATGTTTAAATATCAGGTGGAAGGAGAACAAAACTTACCATTTAATTTAAGCCAAATAAATGTAATAAGTACTGCGGAATCCGACCTTACAGAAGGAAAAGATGAATCTTGGAATGCAGGAATTATGCAAAAAAATGATATTTATTTTGTTATAGAAAAAAATAGCGGATATAAAAAACAAGATGCTATTAAAAAAATAAGTTTTAATAATTTTCAAATAGTTAAATCAAACAATGATATGGTAATAGATATTTATAAACCTGAAGAAACTGTAAATGATTATAGTTACACAGATGAATATAAAATACAAAACAACTTAGAATATGTAGGAGCACAAGAAACTAATATAGAAACTCTTCAAATTAATAATCAAGGAGGAGTAATAGGGTTTAGTGTAACAGCTAGCAATATTGGCGAATATGTTTTTACAGAAAATGAAAAATTGCCAAGTGATGGAAGGTTACTAGCAAAAGCAGGAATTAATTTGGAAGATATAAAATTTCAAATTTCCTTTGATTTAATAATAGAAACAGAATCTGAAAATAAATTTAAAGCAAATATTGTACTTGATTTACCTACCGGAGATATAACAGAAAATGGTGTTGAAACAATGCAAGACACGGAATTAAATAATATTATATTTAAGAGATTTTAAAATTCTCTTGATAATCTTTTAATAAAATTATATAATCAAATAACAAAGAAATAAGTTAACTTTTGTATGGAGAGTAATTCAATAGAAAACTACGAACCTCGTCAGGTCCGGAAGGAAGCAGCGATAAGTAGCCTAATTCTATGTGGATTGCTTTCCATAGAGAAGTTAACTTATAATTTAAGGAGTGAAAAAATGGCATATACAGCATTGTACAGAAAATTTAGACCTTTAACATTTAGTGAAATGGTAGGGCAGGAGCATATTACTACAACTTTAAAAAAACAAATAATTGCTGGCAGAGTTGGACATGCATACTTATTTAATGGTGGAAGAGGAACAGGAAAAACTTCTGCAGCAAAAATTTTAGCAAGAGCTGTTAATTGCCTAAACCCTAAGGAGGGTGAACCATGTAATGAGTGCGAAATTTGCAAAGCAATACTTTCTGGTTCACTTACAGATGTAATCGAAATGGATGCTGCATCTAATAATAGTGTAGAAGATATAAGAAGCATCAGAGAAGAAGTTAATTTTTTGCCAACTCGCGCAAAATATAGAGTATATATTATAGATGAGGTACATATGCTTTCTACGGGAGCTTTTAATGCTCTACTTAAAACATTAGAAGAACCACCAGAACATGTAAAATTTATTTTAGCTACTACAGAACCACAAAAATTGCCTGCAACTATTCTTTCTAGATGTCAAAGATTTGATTTTAAAAGAATTTCTAATGATGATGTTATAAAAAGATTAAATATAATCTGTAAAGAAAGCGATATAGATATAACAGAATCAGCTTTAAAAATAATTGCAACATTATCTGAAGGAGCAATGCGTGATGCAATTAGCATACTAGAAAGGTGTACGGGAGAAGGGCAAGGAACAATTGACGAAAATTTAGTAAGAGATTTGGTTGGAATTCCAAAGACTTCACAGATTTATTCTGTTGTAAAATCAATTGCCGATTATAATGCAGATAATGCGATTATGCAAGTTAGAAATATAATAAATTCTGGAAAAGATTTAGACAATTTTTTGTGGGAAATAATAAAATATATAAAGGATGTTTTGATATATAAATCAACAAATGAGGTAGATATATATAACGAACAAGAAAAAAATGAAATAGACGAAATATCAAAGAATATTTCAAAGGATAGGCTTTTGTATCTTATTTATGAATTATCGGAACTTGCAAACACAATGAAGTGGTCATCTCAAAAAGTAATAATATTTGAGGCCGGCATAATAAAAGCGTGTATGAATCTAGAGTTTAGAAGTGAGAAGTTAGAGGTTAGAAATGATGTAATTGATATGCCACAACAAAACACAAAAAATAAACAGTCAACTATTACATTAAATGAGAATAAAAATAATAAGGTGGCAGAATCGACTATACAAAAAAAAGTACAAAACACCAAGAGCATTCCTTATTGGGACAATGTAATAAATACTATAAAACAAAATGGAAAAATGGGAATATACGTAAACTTATTAGGTAGCACAGCAAGAGAAATAAACGACATGACTATTGAAGTAGAACTAACAAATAAAAATTCATTTGCAAAGCAGATATTAGAAACTAATGAAAACAAAAGAGAAATTGAAAAAATTGCTTCTCAAGAAGCGGGAAAGACTATGACTGTGAGATTTGTTAGTCCGGAAACTAAAAAAAAGGCTAGTAATGATTTAGATAGTATGATTAACAATTTGGATATTCCAATAAATATAATAGACGAATAAAGGAGGAAAATGATATGTCAAAAAGAGGAGGATTCCCAGGAATGGGAGGATTCGGAGGAATGAATATTAACCAACTTATGAAGGAAGCAAAAAAAATGCAGGCTGATTTAGAAAAATCTCAAGAAGAGTTACAGGCAAAGGAATTCGAAGCAACAAGCGGTGGAGGAGCAATAAGTGTAAAAGTTGGTGGAAATAAAGAAATAAAAGAAATAAAAATAAGTAAAGATGTTGTAGATCCTGACGATGTAGAAATGCTACAAGATTTAATTTTAACTTGCGTAAATGAAGCATTAAGAAAAGTAGATTCAGCCCAAGCGGCTAGCATGGGAAAATTTAACATTCCAGGGATGATGTAATATGTCATATTATTCACCATCAATAGAAAAATTAATAGAAAGTTTTGAGAAACTACCAAGTATAGGGCATAAAACTGCTGTAAGACTTGCATTTCACATGCTAGATATGAATGAAGAAGATACAAATGAATTTATAAATTCAATATTAAATGCTAAACATAATTTAAAATATTGTAGTATATGTTATAATATTTCGGATACAGATCCATGTCCAATATGTGGAAGCCCCAAGAGGGATAGCTCAGTAATATGCGTTGTAGAAGATGTAAGAGATATAATGGCAATGGAAAGAACACATGAATTTAAAGGAGTGTATCATGTATTACATGGTACAATATCACCAATGAATGGAATTGGACCAGAAGATATTAAAATAAAAGAATTATTAAATAGAATAAGTAGTGGTAATGTAAAAGAAATAATTATAGCAACAAACCCTAGAGTAGAAGGCGAGGCAACAGCTATTTACTTGTCTAAAATAATAAAACCATTAGGAATTAAGGTTACTAGAATAGCACATGGAATTCCAGTTGGTGGAGATTTAGAATATACAGACGAAGTTACTCTTAGCAAAGCCTTAGAAGGAAGAAGAGAATTATAAAAAACACCTCTATTTTATTATATGAGGTGTTTTTCTTATTATTAAAAATTTAAATAAATTGGAATTTGTAGGTTTTATTAATTGCAAATGTTGTAGGGGTCGCCGCCCTCGGCGACCCGAAAATATTGGTATGCGGGTCGCCGAGGGCGGCGA
>CALXVD010000063.1 GCA_944391865.1 uncultured Clostridia bacterium | reverse complement strand
TAATTCTGAAATGTTATATCTATTTTATTATTCAAATTTAAAAATTGATTTAATTTTCTTTATTAGTTTTTTTATAAAATTCTCTTTTTTATTTATAATAACTAGTGTACAGCTTTCTTTAGAATTTTTACCCTCTATCTTCCTAATTTTATTCTCAAAAACATTACTACTATATTGTTTTTGTTTTAATAATTCTTGCTTTTGAATTAATTTACTTTTTTTATCTGGATTAATCCAATAATTAACATCTAGCCAAGCTAATACACTTTGTGTATTTTTAGACATATTATTCAAATTAAATAAATCGTTTTTATCAATTTTTGATACATATTCTTTATTTCTTTTTTTATTTATGATATTTAATATTTCAATTGGAATTTTCATCACAATTATTTTATCCATATATGATAAAATCTCATATACTTCTTCATAATCTTCTGGACTAATCATCTTTCTCTCCATTTCCTTTTTCTATTGTATCCCTATCAGTCATTAATTCTTTTTTAATACTTGAATTATTAATTGCTGAAATCAATGCTTCATCTCCAATTATCTCTTCAAACTCTATATTGGTAGGTATTCTCTCTGCTTGACTATCTTCTAATCCTTTTATATGAGCTTTTTTTAAAAACTCTCCATAATTCTTCGCTATTAATTCATCTTCTTTTCCAGAATCTTTTATTTGAACATTTACACTTTTGGCAAAATCTTCTAGTAGTTTATATAATCTTCGTGCTGTTATAGATACCTTAAAATTTACTGTTTTATCCTCGTCTTTATCTATATCTTCAAATATAAAAACTATTTTTGAAAAATCTTTAGAATCTAATGCTTTACTATAATCTGCACTATAATTTCCATGTTCAAGAGAATTCCTCATATGTCTAAAAAAATTCGCTGAATCTTTATACACAATTTTTTTCTTCAATAGTTCTTCATTAATATTCTGTAATTTTATGCTTAAATCGCTAATTAGATAGCTCTTTTCACTCTTTTTACAATACTTTGATAAAATCTCATTAAATCTATTAAATACATCATTTTGTTCTTCTGTTGGATTTTGATATTCCTTCATTAATCCATTTAACGTTATTAAAATTTCATCTTCAGATAAATTCAAACTCGAATCTTCAGTCACTATCTTCCTAGAAATAACCGATAATACATAATTAACGTCAATATTTTCTGTCTTTTGATCTATACTATCTATAATTTTTGATTTATTTGGATTTTGATTATTTGCATTAAGTAATTTCATTTTAGTTGCAATAAGTTTTAGGTTTCTGTATAAATTTTCCTCTTCAGATTGCTTTTTATTAAGCAAGTCCTCATCAAAAATTTCAATAACTTTCTCTTTTTTCTCCTTAGTGTTAGAAAAAATAGGATTTATTCCATCTAAATTTATATCTTTAAATTCAAAGAACTCATTATTGTTACTATTTTGATTTACCTCTCTAGCATATCCAAGACAATAATTAGTATAGCTTAATAGAATATCATGATATAAAAATGGTATTTCAAACATTAAATCCATCAATATTTTATCAAATTCATTATTATTATTATCATCATATATTCCACCTACTAAATTGGAATAAGCAATTGCATTCATTATATTACCATAATTTCCACCATCCAAACCCAATGTGTCAGAAATTATTCCAACCCTACTTTGATTATTAAATTTATTATCCCAAACTCCAATGCCAATAAATTTTATATATTTTTTTAATAATTCTTTTTCATCATTTTGAATTTGAACCTTATTTGTACGAAAATCATTCTCACCTGATAATTTATATCTATTTAGCATATGTTCAGTAATTTTTTCAGCCTCTACCTTTGATATTCCAAAATTTGTCTGCAAATATGTTGCAAAGTTATAAAACAATTTTAACGTATCCGACTCAGAAAGATTTGGATTATTAAACATCTCTAATTCTACTTTTTCAAAATTTGATAAAACTTTATCAATATTAGCATTGTTCTTAACTCTTAAATCTTTAGGTAATAAAAATAAATTATATAATTTATTTTCAGCACTAGAAATTTCATAATACTTCATAGCTATTTCTAAGAAATTTGTATAAGTAAATTTTCCCTTTATCTTTCCGTTATCTATTTCTAAATAAAATGGTTCTTCCTCAAAATAAGGAAAATAAATTCCATTTATACCCTTTGTTTTTTCACATTTACTTTCATCAATGCAAATCTTAAAATCTGCATGTGCAAAACAGTTTCTTATTTGTTTTTTCTTGTCAGCATTTTCATCTATTAGTTCAATATTTTCTACTGATTGTAAACTTGATAACATTTCATTTATCTGTTCAGTGTTACTGCTTTTTTCTTCAAATCTAGCAATATATAAACTTAATAAATTAATATTATTTACTAAGATATTTATTGTATTGCGTAATGAATTTTGTATATCAGCTTTTACATTTTTTTGTGCAATAGCAGGATTTTTATTATTTTCTATGTATTTCAGCATATCTTTATAATATCTAATTTGACTATTAAAATTTTCTAGTTTCTCCAAATAAATCATAAATTTTTTCTCCTCTGTTCATTATTTTTTACTCAAGTTTCTCGCCATTTATACTCCAGTTGTAATCCTATTGTTATTCTACCACCATCACCTATAGAATATAATTCTTTTATATTTGTCTCAAAATTCTTATCTATTACTACTTTATAGCTATAGAATTTTACTTTTGGTATACATAATAAACTTTAATGTTATATCTCCGCCACTATTGATTTTTAAGTTAATTTAATGTCGTTTTTTTAGCTCTGTCATTGCTCTGTCATTGCTCTGTCAATTTATATTTTTTATTTGGTGATTTGTAATGGCTATCAGTAGTCTCAATTTTTTTGTCTTGAAGAAATTTTCTTAAAATTCTTCTAACTGTACTATCAGAAATTTTAGTTTGTTCAATAATATCTCTCGCTCCAATAATAACATTTTTCTTAATACATTCTAATACTTTTTGTTCGTTTTCAGAAAGTAATAACATAGATTTATCTTTCATTTCTTTTGAATTATTCATTTCATCTATTGTATCATTTATCATTTTTAGCATAAACTCTATAAATTCTGTTGAATTTCCAGCATTATTGCAATTTTGAATAACAGTATAATATTCTTCTTGATTTTTCTTTATCATACTTTCAATAGGTAAATAGGTAAATGCTTTTTCCCAATGTGAAAGAATTGCTGTTTGCCATAATCTTGCTGTTCTTCCATTCCCATCATGAAATGGATGTATAAACACAAATTCATAATGAAATATTGAAGATAAAATTAAAGGATTTATTTTATCTTTAACTTCATTCATCCAATTAAATAAGTTATCTATTAAACTTGGTACTAATCTATGTGGTGGACAAGTAAAAATACATATATCTCCATCATAAACCCCTTCGCCATGATTTCTAAATTTACCTGAATCTTTTTCGATTAGAAAAGTTAATATTCCGTGTATTCTCTTTAAATCTTCTACAGAATATGGATTTATCTTATCAATTTGTTCATAAGCATTATAAGCATTTTTAACTTCTTGAATATCTTTTTGTTCTCCGAATTACAGGTTTTCCATTTATTATATCTTCAACTTGAAATAATGATAATTGATTATTTTCTATTGCTAAAGATGAGTGTATTGACCTTATTCTTGATTTTCTTTTTAATTCTGGGTATCTATTTAAACTTTCAAAATAATTTGCTTCTCCGACTTTTTTCATTATATCTGATACATAATTTAACATTTTATCAGTTATTGTATATGGTGGGTAATTTATTTCCATTTGAAACCTCCAATCATATATGCATTATATCACAAACTTTTTAATGTAACACACAAACTATTATTATTTTTTGTTTAATTTGTAAATTTTCGTGTCTTATAGCTAGTTTATCTTCTTCTTTTTAATTCTCTCATAAATATTCCCCTTTCAAAATAAGATAGTGTTTTTGAAACAAAAAAAAGAAATTGAGGAATGCGACTCTTCAACTTCTTCTAATAAATTAGTGGCTTATGCAAACTAATTTTGGTGCGCCTGGAGGGACTCGAACCCCCGATCTGCAAGTTCGTAGCCTGCCATTCTATCCAGCTAAACTACAGGCGCAAATCACAATATACTCTATTATTATACTGTGTATGAAGGGAATATTCAAGAGAAATTGAAAAATTTTTAAAAAAATATTGCAAAAGTTATAAAAATGTGTTATATTATATAAGCGGTTAGAAATAAAATGAAATATATCGAGGTGTAGCGCAGTTGGTAGCGCGCGTGGTTTGGGACCGGGAATTTGACAGTTAATTAAATATAAAATTGATGTAAGCATTGAAAGTGCTTAATTTTTTTGTCAATTTTTTCTT
>CALXVD010000062.1 GCA_944391865.1 uncultured Clostridia bacterium | reverse complement strand
ACTTATGTGTAACTGCTTACAAACTGCTTGACAAGTATTTTTGAATATGGCTTGTTTCTAAGGATAGAGGCTATACCCAAGCGTCCACCTCGACCAATTTAAAGATTTTTTAAGAAATTCTAGAAAATTTCAAAAAAGTCTAAAATGAGAAAAAGCAGATGTCTGTAAGATTACAGCACCTGCTTTTAATTTTATCAAATTCTATAAAATACTTAAAAATGCTGAAAAAATTTCAAAAATAAATTTCAAGAATTATTTTTTATCTTAAAAAAATTTCCAAAAGATTTCAAGAATAGCTATCCCTTATCCATACTGGATTAGGAGGAATTTACATTGCTAACTTTTGTACCACATAAAATAAGTGAAGACTACAAAATAGTTGAATTTTATCGTGTTAATAAAGATCTTTGTGAAAATGAATTATACAAAGATTTAAAACCTACATCAATTTTATTATATGCACTTTTATGTGACAGATTATCTATGTCTTATGCTAATGAAAATAAAAATAATATTTCACAAAATAAGTTTCATTATTATGATGAAGATGAAAATGTATTCGTAATATTTACTAGAATCGATTTAGAGAAGAAATTGCATATTGGTAAACAATCTTTATGTTCTGCATTCAAAGAACTGGTTAAAGCTAATTTAATTAAAGAAATAAGACAAGGTAAGAATAAGCCTAACAAAATTTATGTAGGAAAAACTATATCAGAAATAAATAACGAATTTGTAAATTGGAATGTTGAAAAACAAACTTCAGGAGTTCCGATTTCAAACTGTCCGGAAGTATTAAAAACAGACACTAATAAAAATAATATATTTATTAAAAAGAATAATTATTTAAATTATCAAGGAAGAGATTATTCTGATATGGATTGGAACAAATTATATGCAAATTATAATTTTGAAAATGATTAATTTTATAGGAGGTTTTATATGGAAAATTCAATACGAAAATTAGAATATCATAGAGAAAATGATTATCTAATACCCAATGTGGCTATGAAAAACAATAATTTAGATAATTATCAAATTGGAAAATATGGATATTTAAGGCTTGACTATCTAAAAAAGTATAAAAGAGGTTATTATACAGAGTTAATGTTAAAAGGAACATTAGCAGAACACATTGTAGCAATTGATAAAGAAGCAAATATGCAAGTAAACAATATAGTTAAAAACTCGGCTAAACCTAATAATGTTGATGAAATGTTGAAACAGTGTAATCCACTTGAGTGGGTTAGATTAATGAATAATTTTAAAAATAGTGCTGAGGAAATTGTTTTAAAAGAATTAATTTATAATTAAATTTGGGAGGAATATTAAAATGTGCAATTTTAGAGAAGTAAATGATGATATATTAAGAGAATGGCTAAATATTCGAGAACAAGAGGTATTTTGTACTTTAACACCTGAAGATAAAAAGCATTATATTTATTTTGATGAATTGTCTGAAAATATTTTAAAAAGTGTGCCTAAACAAAATCAAAAGTATGTTAAGAAGCAATTAGATAAACTTAATAATAATTTTATGGATTATCTATGCTACTGGAATGAAAAGTATTATAGAAATGGTTTTGTTGATGGAATTCAATTGATTTGTGGTTGTTTAGATAAATAAAATTTTATAGAAAAGCCCCTATATGAACTATATATATATTCTCTTATTATAATTCATTGGGCTTTTTGTTATTTAACTTTTTTCTTTCAATTATTTTCTTTATAATTTTCTTTTTCTTTACTTGTTCTTTATTATATTCTTTTATTTCGTTTTTATGTTTAGTTAAATACGCTGATATTGTTGGAAATATGTTTTGTTCTACTTGCCTTGCATCATTCATTTTTCCATTTAATTTAACTAATTTTTCAATAGAAAAAGTTTTATTATCAATGCATTCTTTATATAAATCTATTATTCCTTTTCTCTTTTTATTTTCTAATTTTAGTTGTTTTTTATAATCAATAATTATTCCAGTTACTGATTTATTTGATTTTTTAGCATAAAATTTTGTTTTACTCTTTTTTATATTTAGTCCTCTTACGTTTAATAAATAATTAATTTTATTTTTTATATTTTTTGGTATAATTTTATTTGAAGATAATGTTATATCATCTACATATAATGAAAATAAAATTCCTTTGGCTTTACACCTTTCATAAATTATGGTAAATAGATCTTTATACGATAAAAATGCAATTAATTGACTTGTAGGTGTTCCTGTTGGAATTCTACCTTCATATGTAACTATTTTAGTTAATATAACTGAAATATTTGTAGACATTTTCATAACATTATTGAAAAAGTTATATACATATATCTCTTTTGTAGAATCGTAAAATTGTTCTATATCTATAGTACATATGTTAGCATTTAATTGATGTAATTTGGCATTATCAACATAGGATTTTCCTTTTACTCCTGATATAACCCATATCGGTTTTTCAATTCTATTTAATAATTTAAATAATTTTTTTTGAATTTTTTTTAATTTTTCCTCTGGATTATTTATTCTTCGCTTTCCACCATTAGGTTTATCTTCGTAAAATTCAGAGTACTTATATTGATGAACCTTTTTAAAGTAATTATTAGGTAATCCTAATAATATTGCTAATTTTTTTTTGTTCCTTAATCTATATAATGGGCTTTTTTCAATACTGTATTCTTTATTCATCTAATTCACCATTTTTCTTTAATATCTTTAATACTTTCATTCCAACTCCAGCTAAATTATGTTTTATATCCTTTTTAGTATTTTTATCTTCTTCTAATGATTCTGATAATAAAACTATAGTTGAAACTTTTATATTAAGAATTTTACTATATCGCTTTAAAAGTTCCAACGTTGGATTTTTCTTACTATTTTCAATTTCAGACAAAAAACTCTGTGAAATATTTAGCTTTTTAGCCATATCCACAGATTTATATCCATAAAATATTCTTAATAACTTTAAAGTTTCTCCCATAACAATCACCTAAAAAAAGAAAATTAGATTAGTTGGTAATTACATCCATTTATCCAATAATTTTTCAACTATGATTTTAATTATTGTGATAAATGTTTTTCCAAGAAACTTACATATACTTTTTTTATTGTATTTGTAAATCTTCTTTAGTATGTTTTTACCTGAACTAGTTAATAATTTAACTTTTTTTAAGAACTTGTTAATCATAGTTCTTATACCTCCTTCTCATCTCGATTGTTCTTTTTGAGATGTCACCCGTAGAAGAAAGTTTGTAATTAATTAGTTCACTAATCTTTTTCTAGCGAAGGTGCGCAAGTCACCAAGCGCCTTCGCTGGCTTATGCTGATATTATTTAGTTCTGTGATACTTATGAATATCAGCATATGCCGGTTTAATTTGAGTGTTCACACTCCCAAGTATTTCTACTCTAATTTTAGTGGGTGAATAGACAAATTGTTAAATCACTATATTTATAACATATAAACTATAAAATGTCAAGATATTTTTTCGCTTTAAGCGATATTCTTTTGTATTATTTAATTTTTCTCCATTTTTCAGCTAAATAGTTTATAAATGCAGAACATGAAATTAGCATATATCTTGCATCTTCTGATGGAGCGTTTGTAAAATCTATACCACCATGTCTTATTCCATCTTCATCAGAGGTATAGCCATATAAGGAGGAAAAAGCCTTTTCCATTGCTGGATGAATATGAACACCTTTTTCTTTCAATTTCTTTAAAGTTGTACCTAAAGTAGCATTTTTACCATCTAAACCTGTTATAATACAACACATAGCTTCTACTGCACTAATTGACTCTTTAATAGAATTTTCATAATCTGGTTTTTTACGGTCAGCAAATAATTCAAGAGCCTTGTTGAGATGAATACTAACCGAACCAAAATCACTATTAATTGCTTCTTCTATTGTTGAGAGCTCTGCTTTATTAGTAATTGGAACAACTTTTCCATCAATTATTCGATAGGCAGAAACTTCTTCTTCTAAAATACGATTAAAAGTATTTTGCATTCTACTAGCTTTTTCTTTATCACATATTGATAGATACTTTTCTATAAAATCATATATTATATACCATTCCTTTGAATTTAAAATAGTTCTCTCGAGTTTTTCTGCATTTTGATTTTTTAAAATTTTATTATCCGGGTATTTATATGTAATACCCATTTCAATCATCATATCTTCTATTCCTGTTGTTTCTTGGTTAAATAAATCATATATATAAAACTCTTCTTTATAAAAAGAAGCATATATTCTTCTCTTTAATGTGTCGCTTGCACTTTCTAGTTTCATATTATTAATATTATACCCGTTTCTATATGAAAAAGCTGCCATTTTTATTTCTCCTTATATAGATAATTATAAAAGTAGAATTTATAAAAATTCTACTTTTATCTTTAGTAATAATTGATTAAATTTTAAATAAATATTTTCTTCATAATTCCATTTTTCATATCTGCAATATTGTAAATATTGCTCATACTATCAAATGTTTCCTTTAAGTTATTTCTTGCAGAAATCCAGCCCATTCCATCAGTAAACCA
>CALXVD010000061.1 GCA_944391865.1 uncultured Clostridia bacterium | reverse complement strand
AAGATTGTACATATGGTGAAATATTCGCTAATAAAATAAAGTTATTTTTTAGTGAAATATTCAAAAATTATTGACAGGTTAGATTTATACATAAACCGAAGGAGATATACCTTTCGATATATCTCCTTCGGGTCCGTGATTAAACATATAAATTCAGAAAAATCGAGCCCACTGCCAATTTTTTTCAAGCTTTAGACACAGCATTTGGTTCGTGAAATCTGTACCGTCAATCAGCTTTCCATGAAGCACTCCATCAAACAAACCATCCATCAGCCTTTCGGAAGTTATTCGCTCCGTTTCGAACTTAAACTGATCATTTATTATTATTAAATATCGCTTTTTCTCTGTCTGATACTCTGTCTGATCTTTATATATCGATCCTAACTCTATCACCTGAATTAAATTTATCTTGATCCGCATTTCAATCAAACGATTTTTCGTAATAAGTATTCCCGACATTTCAATGCCTCCTAATTAAATTAATTTAAATTTAATTGCACATACCCACGGACAAGATATGTTAATGCAATGTTTAAAGTAATTATAACATTATTTTATGTTTATTTCAAATTTCCTTGATAAATAAAATTTCTTCATATATAATTATTTTGAAATAAAATAGGAGAATTAAAATAATGGATGAACAAATGATAAAGAAAAATAATATGAAATTATATCCTATTTATAAAATGTTTGCGTGGGATTTATTGTTTTACTATGCAATAATATTTTTGTTTCAAACTCAAGTTAAAGGTCTTAGTCCTGCTTTAGTTTTATTGGGTGATTCTTTTTATGCAATATTTCGTGTTGCTTTTCAAATATTTTGTATAAATATTGTTGATTCTTTTGGAAAACAAAAAGCATTATTATTAGGAAATATTCTTGTTTCTACAAGTATTTTAATATTGCTTCTTGGTAATAGTTTTTTTACTTTAATAATCTTAGTAAATATTATTCAAGCAATTGGATTTAATTTTAAAGCTTCTTGTGAACCTGCAATACTTTCTGATTCTATTCCGCAATCATCTTCTTCATCTAAATTGTATTCAAAAATTGAAGGAAAAGGAAATAGTTTTTATTACATATTTGATGCAATATCATCAGCAAGTACAGGTTTTTTATATGTAGTAAACCCATATATACCAATAATTATATGTTTTATATTTTGTTTAGTTTCAACTATAATTTCTCTTGCTTTTAATGAGCCAATTGACGATTTAAAAAATAAACAAAAGCAAAAATCAGTTGGATTTATATCTTATTATAAAGATATACTAAAAACATTTAAGCAGATTATAAGGTCTAGTCGTTTAAAGGCATTGCTAATATTTTCATTATGCTTTTGGGCAATTTTATCTGTGTTTACAACTTTAAGGAGTAGTATATTAGTTGACATTGGTGTTCCTGAACAATATTTTGGAATAATAGTTGCTTGTTATCAGGTAATCGCGTCAATATCTTCTAGAAAACAGCAATGGTTTCATAATAGATTTAGGAATAGAGCACTTACCTTTTTTGCTTTTGTAATTTCTTTATCCTTTATTTTTACAGGTTTATTAGTTGTATGCAATATTAGCTATACAGTTTCGCTTTCAATTGTTTTATTAACAATTACATTAATTGGAATTATTAAAGGACCATATCTTACATTAATTCAAAAATACTTTAACAGCTTTTCTAATCATGAAGTTAATACAAAAATATTTGCGGTTAAGTCATTGCTTGAAAATTTAGGTCGTCTTGCGCTTTCGCTTTTTGCATCTTTTTTACTTAGTATAACAACTACAGCCTATACCTATATAATTATAGGTTTTATGTTCTTTATAATTTTTATATTCCTTTTAAACTATATGAAAACTAGGGTAGGTTTAAGACCTGATAAATACCCTAAAGAAGATTTGATATTTGATGAGAAGTGAGCAGTGGGATGTGAGAAGTGGGAAATTAGGGTAAGTCTAACAATGCCCAGCCCTAAAAAGCACACCTCACACTTCGCACCTCTCACTTCACATAAACAAATTCCAATTTCTTTATTTACAAAATCTATGATTTCCTATTACAACTGTAACTGGTCTTGACCAGATCCAACTGCTTGTTGCTGTATTGGGATTAAAATAATATATGGACCCATAAGTAGGATCCCACCCATTCATAGCATCTTGTGCAGCTTTTTTTGCTGTTGAATTAGGAGTTAAGTTTATTTGTCCGTCAGAAACTACTGAGAATGCGCCAGATTGGTATATAACTCCTGCTATTGTGTTTGGAAATGAAGAACTTTTTACTCTGTTTAATACAACTGCTGCTACTGCAACTTGTCCAGTATATGGTTCTCCTCTTGCTTCTGCATATACAAGTCTTGCAAGTAAATTCAAATCAGAACTAGAACTTGATGTTCCTCCACCGCTTGATGAAGAAAATATTCCCATTGCTTCTAGTGTTTTGGGACCCGCAATTCCATCTACAGATAAGCCATTTTTTGATTGAAACCATCTTACTGCAGATTGAGTTTGTGAACCATATATTCCATCCACATTCCCGTTATAATATCCCCATCTTTTTAATTTTGTTTGAATTTGTCTTACTTCGTCTCCTCTTGAGCCATATTTTGAAAGTGCATAGCTTGCATTTGTATCTTCCCTGAAAAAGATATTATATGATAAGTATGAAATTATACAAATTATTAATACTACTATTAGTAGTGTGTTTTTTAAATTTTTATTTTTAAATATTTTTTTCATAAAAAACCACCTTTGGAAATATTTTTTCCAAAAGTGATTTTTTTATTCTTCGTTTTAGAATATTCCTACAATTTCTCCATTTTCATCAATATCTATATTTTCTGCTGCAGGTTTTTTTGGAAGCCCCGGCATTGTAAATATATTTCCAGTAAGTACAACTATAAATCTTGCTCCTGTTTTTAAAATTACATCTTTTACATGGATTTTAAATGGCTCTTCACACAACAAATTTTTAGCGTCATCTGAAAGTGAATATTGAGTTTTTGCTATACATACTGGATAATTTCCATATCCATCCCTTTCTAATTTATCTATAATTTTATCTGCTTCTTCGGTATACTCTACTCCGCTTTGCTCCATATATTTTTGTGCAAATTTTTTCTATTTTTTCTTTTATACTATCTTGCAAATCGTAACAGTATTTAAAGTTTGATGGCTTTTTACATAAATCTACTATTTTATTTGCTAAGTCAATTGCTCCTTTACCACCTTTTGCCCAAGCCTCAACTAAACTTATATTTATATCTTTTTCTTCTAATTTATTTCTTAAATAATCTATTTCTTTATCTGTATCAGTTATGTATTTGTTTATTCCCACTATTACATTTAATCCATAGACTTCTTTTAAATTATCTATATGTTTTAACAAATTATGTATTCCCTTTTCTAAGTAATCTATGCTTTCTTCCTTTATATTTTCTATTGGCATTCCGCCATGATATTTTAAGGCTTTAATTGTTGCAACACATACTACTGCATCTGGTGTTTTTGGTAAGTTTCTACATTTTATATCCAAGAATTTTTCTGCTCCTAAATCCGCTCCAAATCCTGCTTCTGTTATGCAGTAATCTGCAAGTTTCATTCCCATTTTTGTTGCAATAACACTATTACATCCATGAGCAATATTAGCAAATGGTCCTCCATGTATAAGTGCTGGTGTGTTTTCTAGAGTTTGTACTAAATTTGGCTTAATTGCATCTTTTAAAAGTACTGTCATTGCTCCTTCTGCTTTTAGGTCTTTTGCTTTTATTTCTTCTCCTTTTTTGTTATATCCAATTACAATATTTCCTATTCTCTCTTTTAAATCTTCTAGATTTTCTGCCAAGCAAAATATTGCCATTATTTCTGATGCAACAGTTATGTCAAATCCATCGTCTCTTGGCACAGCATTTTTTTCTCCCGATAAGCATATTCTAACTTTTCTTAAGGCTCTATCATTTAAATCGACACATCTTTTCCATATTACTTTATCAAATCCTAATTCATTACCTTGGAATATATGGTTATCTATCATTGCAGAAAGTAAATTGTTTGCAGAAGTTATTGCGTGAATATCGCCTGTAAAATGCAAATTTATTTCTTCCATTGGTGCAACTTGCACATACCCTCCACCTGTTGCTCCTCCTTTTATCCCGAACACAGGTCCGAAGTGATGGTTCTCTTAAAGCTAATATGGATTTTTTTCCAATGCAAGATAATCCATCTGCAAGTCCTATTGATATTGTTGTTTTTCCTTCTCCTAGAGGTGTTGGATTTATTGATGTTACTAATATAAGTTTTCCATCTTTGTTATTTTTTCTTTCTTCGTATAATTCATTTGATATTTTAGCTTTATACTTTCCATATTGTTCGATATACTTATCTTCTATTCCCAGTTTTTTTGCTATTTCGTTAATATTTTTTAGTTTTGCTTTTCGTGCAATTTCAATATCTTCCATTGTTTTACCTCCTATTATTTTTGTAAATTAGAATTTAGATTACAAAATTTTTAAAATCAATTGTAGGGGTCGCCGCCCTCGGCGACCCGAAAATATTGGTATG
>CALXVD010000060.1 GCA_944391865.1 uncultured Clostridia bacterium | reverse complement strand
AAACTTTCCTCTGAATTTTCTTGACATTACTTTTACAGGTATGAAAAAATCTTCTTCTTTTTCTACCCATTTTCCTAATTCTGTCAGTCCTCCTCCTGTTACTACACAATGTATATGTGGATGATACATTAAATTTTGTCCCCATGTATGTAATATACTAAAAAATCCTATTTCTCCTCCTAAATATTTTTCATCTTCTGCTAATTCTTGTAATGTTTCTGCTGATGCCTTAAACATTATTTTATATATCTTACTTTGATTTTGTATTGCTATATTATATATTTCACTTGGTATTGTAAATACTACATGATAATATTTTATATTCAATACTTCTTCTTTTCTTGCTTCTATCCATTTTAGCTTTTTTCCTGTTTGACAATTTGGACAATGTCTATTTCTACATGAATTATATGCTATTTCTTCATGTCCACACTCATCACATACATATTTATGCGCTCCTAATTTATCACTTTTACAATTCTTTATTGCTTTTATTACTTTTTGTTTATATCCTACTGTTTTATTTTTTTCTAAATATTCCTCTAATCCTATTTCTAATATTTTTTGTATTTCTGTCATTATTTTTTTACTCCTCTCAAAAATGTATCTAATGGACTTTCTATATCTAAATCTATATTTGCCACATGGACATATTCCATTGTACTCCTTATATTGCTATGCCCCATTAATTCTTTTACTTGTATTAATGTTGCTCCATTCTCAATTAAATTAGTGGCAAAATTATGCCTTAGCGTATGAAGTGTCACCTTTTCATTTATTTTTGCTTTCCTTCTATATTTTCTAAAATGTTCTCTTATTACACCTACAGTTATTGCTTGCCCTGATTCACTTAAAAATATCCTTCCTCTTCTTTTATTTTGTCTATATTTTCCCCAATATGTTCTCAACATTTCTAAACTCTGCTTTGATAATATTGTAAATCTTTCTTTATTTCCTTTTCCTTCTCGTACATATATTCTCATATTTTTGCTATCTATATCTTCTACTCTTAAATTTACAATCTCTCCAATTCTTAGTCCTGAACCATATGCTAGCATAAATATTGTTTTAAATTTGAAATTGTCTACACAATTAAAAAAAGTACTTAACTCTTCTTTAGTTAGTACTTTATACACTGTTTTTTTTCGTTTTCTCATTGGTAATTGTTTTTTGTTTAATACTATATCTAGTGTAACTTCATATACAAATCTTATGATACTATTGTAATAATTTACTGTCCTATCAGCTAATTTTCGTTCTTCTTTTAAATGCTTTAGTAAAAAATTCCTTAATTCTTCTGTTGTAACTTTTTCCATTGGCTTATCAAAATATTTTATCATTTCTTTTGTTTTACTTAAATATGTATCATATGTGTAATGTGAAAAGTTTCTCATTTGCATATCTTTCTTTAGTTTGATAATTAATTGATTATTAGTCATTAAAAAACCTCCTGTTTAATATATTTGTAGCTATTAAGTTACATAATATATATTATACATGAGGTTTTATATTTTTTCAAATTTATTCATTCGTGCCATTTCGAGGTACGAGAAATTTAGTACTATTGTTACTACTAGGGCTACTAGGGTAATACCTGAGATGTGAGAAATGGGTGATGAGAAGTGAGTTCTAAGCTATAAATCCTCTAAATTCCTCGAATTTTCTTTCACTTTTGCTTTCTCCTTTACTTTTTTGTACATTTTTTTTTCCTCCTTCGTTTATTTTTGCCAATTTTTGAACTTTTATACCTCTGCATTTAAATTATATATTTTTATAAAGTATTTGTAAATACCGTATTTATATTTCGTGTCATTAATTTATTTTATTTTAAATTTAATTTTTTTATTTTATTTTTAATTTTGCTTATTTAATTTTTAATATTATTTATTTAATTATTTTTTTATTTATTTAATATTTAAATATTATAATATATATATTTAAAATAATTATTTTAGATTTTATTATATATAATTTACATCTCAGAAGCGCTTCTTTTGATTTTAAAATTATTTTGTCTTTTTGTCATTGTATTATATCAGTCCACACTAAATTTTCCTTAACGAGATTTAGCCACTAAAAATCTCTCTTTTTTATCTATAATTATGTAAATCGTTTTAGTTGCATTTTGTTTTAATCATTAAAAATCATTTTTTCTTTATTCCGTTAGGATTTGAGACTTTTTTCTTTAAATTTCTTCTTACTTTATCCTATATTTCACACAATTTTTTCTTACAATACTATTTGTTAACTCTATCTTATTTAAAATTAATCTAATATTTCCATGTCTTTAAGTCATACATATTTATGTATGTTACTCTTAAATTTCTCCTCTAATCTTCCTATAAATCCATCTTTTATTGCAAAGAATAAAATTTAAAAAATCAATTTAATAAATTTTATTTTTATAATAAATTTGTAATTTTTATTCTACTTTTTTTAATTATTCTTTTATTTTTATTAATAATTTTTAATAATTATTTTAAATCTTTTTTTAATTTTATTTTAATTTATTATAATATTTAAATTTATTTTTAATTTTTAAATATTATTTTTATAATTAATTATTTTTTATCGATTTTATTAATTTAAAATTTATTTTTATAAATTTCTATATAAATAAATTATTTATTATAATATATTAATTTAATATTTTTTATTTAATTTTATAAAAAAATATTAAAATTAAATAATTATTTTATTTTTTTTACAATTAATTAAAATATTTTTTTATTTATTAAATTTCTTTTAGGCAATTTTTTACGCAATAATTTTTCGCATTATTCTTTACATTTTTATTTTAGTCCTCACATGTGAAATATTTATTTTGACTGTTCATCTTTTTTGCCTTTTTGACATTATGTTGTACTAGATTGCTTTTCTTCCTTCTTAATTAATCCTAAACTCTAAAATTCGTACTCTTTAAATCTTAATTATGTAAATCGTTTTGTTTTAACTTTATTTTGTTACCTGAAATCTAATTTTTATTTATTCCGTTAGACTTTGAAGAATTTTTTATCCTTATTTTTTAACACTTTTATCTATATTTTGCCTTGTCATTTCTTTCTATATTATTTATTATCTTATCCTTATCTAAAACCTGTCCTACATTTTTGTGTCTTTAAGTCATATATTTTTAATTTTCATTTGCTGAAATACCATCATATAAAATATCTTTTTTATAATTTAAAATTAAAAGTGAACATAATTTTAAAATGGTTTTTCTTTTTAAAAAATGCACAATAATTATTCAATTTACATCTTATTTCTTCAAAATTATTTTTTTATTAATTAAAATTATTTAATTATTTTAAATTAATTAATTATTTATTTAATTTATTTATTTTTATTTATTTAATTTAATTTATTTTATTTTATTTTAGTTGCCATGTCAAAAATTACCCACAGATGTGTAAAAGTGGTCTGTCCACAATTAGACACTAGCAGTACCGTCCCTAAGTCACCCCATTTAGGGTGACTCGGACCCGTCCCCAACATATGTTATATATACCATCCACCATTTATAGAAATAATTTGCCCTGTTGTGTATTCATCTTCTATTAGCCATTTTACGCATTTTGCAATGTCTTTTGGTTTTCCAATTTTTTCTAATGGTATTTCATTTTTTATATTTTCTAATTCTTCAGCTGTTAAATTATTATTCATTTGTGTATCTATAATTCCTGGTGCAATTGCATTTACTCTAATATTTGAAGGGCCTAATTCTTTTGCTAAAGCTTTAGTAAAGCCATTGATTGCAGCTTTTGTTGTAGAATATGCAACTTCACAAGAAGCCCCTGTAATTCCCCATATTGATGAAACATTTATTATACAGCCTTTTTTATTATGTATCATCTCTGTTACAGCTTCCTGTGTACAATAAAAAGCTGAATTTAGATTGTTTTGCAATATGTAATTCCAGTCTTCTTCTGTTATATTTGTAAATATTTTTTCCTGTGCTATTCCTGCATTATTAATTAAAATATCGATTGTATTAAATTTTTCTATAGTAAATTTTATTAGTTTTTTTGATTCTTCTCTTTTTGAAACATCTGCTTTAAAAATTTCGATTTTAATTCCATTATTCAAAAGGTCTTCTTGTATTTTTTTTGCACTTTCTTCTGATTTATTATAATTTAATACAATTTTATACCCTTCATTTGCTAATGTTTTTACAATTTCTGCCCCAATTCCCTTAGAGCCACCTGTTACTACAACTACTTTATCCATTATACTTCTTCCTCTGCTTTCTTCCATTATTTCTATTAGCGCCTTTGTAGATTGCAAAAAACTAGACAAGTTATACAACAAGCCTAGTTTTAAGTAATGGAGCCACTTATCTGATTCGAACAGATGACCTACTGATTCATACTACTATAACTTTCATTACCACATTTTAAATGTGTTTGTAGTCTGGACTTTCTCTTTACCTTAGCATTTGCCTTAGGTACACCGTATAAAGTCTCTACACTCGAAAAATTGCTTTTTCTAGCTCGGGATTAGCATTTTACAGCCTTCCCCGAATTAGCGGTGTCCACTTTACATGTTTCCACATAAAGGTGCAAGATAGTTCAAAATAGAACCTTAATTCTATCTATCCCACAAGTCAGTTGCTCTACCAGCTGAGCTAAAGTGGCATATTGGTGACCCCGACGGGAATCGAACCCATGTCTCCGCCGTGAAAGGGCGATGTCTTAACCGCTTGACCACGGGGCC
>CALXVD010000059.1 GCA_944391865.1 uncultured Clostridia bacterium | reverse complement strand
GGAATTTGTAATACAAATTTTTTAGAACGATTGTAGGGGTCGCCGCCCTCGGCGACCCGCATACCAATATTTTTGGGTCGCCGAGGGCGGCGACCCCTACAACGTTTGCAATTAATTTAATAAAACAAATTCCAATTTAGAAAGGAAATCAAAATGAAAATAATGTTTATATGTACAGGGAATATATGCAGAAGTGCTATGGCACATGCGCTACTTGCAAAAAAAGCAAAAGAACAAAATAAAAATATTGAAGTTTATTCATGTGGAGTGTATGCACAAAACGGAGATATTCCAACATATGAAGGCACAGAAGTAATGAAAAAATATGGAATAGATTTGAGTAAACACAGAGCAACAAATATAAGAAATTCTAACATTAAAGATATGGATGTTATACTTTGTGCAACCGAATCTCATAAAAATAGCGTTATCGGCATGTATCCAGAGCTAAAAGAAAAAGTATACACAATAAAGGAATATGCAGGATACCCAAAGAACGACTGGAACATAAGTGATCCTTGGGGCTATGGATTAGACGTATATAAAAAATGTGCAAAAGAAATAGAAGATTGCATTAATAAAATGTTAAAAGGAGTAAACAAATGAATATATTAGAAGGATTAAATGATAAACAATATGAAGCAGTAATAAATACGGAAGGACCAAACCTAATAATAGCGGGGGCTGGCTCTCGGAAAAACTAAAGTATTAACACACAAAATAGCATACTTAATAGGAGAAAAAAATGTAAAACCATGGCAGATACTTGCAATAACTTTTACAAATAAAGCAGCAAATGAAATGAAAACAAGGATAGAAGGTTTAGTTGGAGATGTAGCAAATGAAATGTGGATAGGAACATTTCATTCTATTTGTGTAAAAATCCTAAGAAGATTTATAGATAGAATTGGATACCAAAGCTCATTTATAATATTTGATACTCAAGATCAAAGAACACTTATAAAGCAATGCTTAAAAGAATTAAATATAGACGATAAATTGTTTACTGATAGAGGGGTCTTAGCAGAAATAAGTAATAGTAAAAATGAAATACTAACACCTGAAACCTACCTAGCAAGAGCAAATGGTGAGTATAGAAAAGAAACAATAGCAGAAGTATATAAATTGTATCAAAAAAAGCTAAAACAAAATAATAGTTTAGATTTTGATGATATTATCAATTTTACCATTAATATATTAACAGAAAATCCAGATGTTTTAGAATATTATTCAGAAAAGTTCAAATATGTTTTAGTAGATGAGTATCAAGATACAAATAAAGCACAATTTACTTTAATAACTTTGCTTGCTGCAAGACATGGAAATATAACAGTAGTTGGAGATAATGATCAAGGAATATATTCTTTTAGAGGTGCAGATATATCAAATATTCTAAATTTTGAAAAAGATTTTCCGGGAACTAAAATAATAAAATTAGAACAAAATTATAGGTCAACTAAAAATATTTTAAATGCTGCAAATGCAGTTATTAAAAACAATTCGAAGAAATATGAAAAAAACCTATGGACAGAAAAAGAAGATGGAAAACTTCCAGAATTTCATATATGTGATAACGAATATGACGAAGCCTCATATATAGTAGAACAAATAGAACATCTGAAAAGAGAAGAATATTACAAGTATTCAGACTTTGCAATTTTATATAGAATGAACACACAGTCACGTAGTATAGAAGAAATACTTGTAAGAGAAAATATTCCATATAAAATTGTAGGAGGACATAAATTCTACGAAAGAAAAGAAATAAAAGATATAATTGCATACTTAAGATTAATACAAAACACATCAGATAATTTAAGTTTGCAAAGAATAATTAATGAACCTAAAAGGGGCATAGGGAAAACAAGTTTAGAAAAAATAGAAAATATAGCCACAATAAATGGAATATCGATGTATGATGTAATAAAAAGAGCAGATGAATTTGGTTTAAATAAAGTGTTTGCAAATTCTAGGGAATTTATAAATACAATAGAAGAATTGTCAAATGAAAAAGATAATATTAAAATATCAGATTTAGTTAAACAAACATTGAATAAAACAGGGTACACTAAAGCTTTAGAATTAGAGGAAACAACTCAAGCAGAAAATAGGATAGAAAACTTAGAAGAATTTTTAACAGTTGCTATTGAATTCGAAGAGGAAGCGGCAGAAAGCACATTAGCAGAATTTTTAGAAAGTATAACACTAGTAAGTGATGTAGATAATCTAGAGGAAACAGAAGATTCTGTTACATTAATGACTTTGCATAGTGCAAAAGGGCTAGAGTTTCCAGTTGTGTTTTTAGTAGGTATGGAAGATCGGAATATTCCCAAGCTATAAATCTATTGGAGAGCAAAGGGAATTAGAAGAAGAAAGAAGGCTTTGCTATGTAGGGCTTACAAGGGCGGAAGAATATTTGTTTTTAACATGTGCAAGACAAAGAACAATATTTGGTTCAACATCATGTAATAAAATATCAAGATTTATAGAGGAAATACCACAAGATTTACTAGAAGGCGACAAGAATGTAAAACAAAAAGAAATATATGAACAAAAAGAAACTACATACGATTGGGAATATGGAGGAGTAAAAAAATATCAAACAAAAGCATTTAATGATAAATTTTCACCAAAAGAACCTGCTTTCCAATATAGAACAGCAGAAAGCTTTTTAAATTCCTTGGGAAAAGCGAAAGTAAACGACAATGAGGTAGACTTAAGTAAATTTAGAGCAGGGGTAACAGTTGTTCATAAAAAATTCGGAGAAGGAGTTATAAATTCAGTAGAACAAGAAGGAGAAGATTTAAAATTAGATATTAACTTTGAAAAAGCTGGTCATAAAAGACTTATGGCAAAATTCGCAAATTTAGAAATAATATAAATGAAAGGGATTATTCCCTTTTATTTTTATAGGATAAGGGAAGTGAGAAGTGGGATGTGGGAAGTGGGAAATTAGGGTAGTCCTTACGTAGCATAGCTCTAATAAGCACACCTCACACTTCACACCTCTCACATCACAAAAACAAATTCCGATTTTTTGAATAAATTATTAAATTTTGTAAATAATATACTTGGTAAATAAAAAAAGAGAAAGGATGATAAAAATGGCAGAACTTAGTCAAGTAGAATTACAAAATTTAAGACATTTAATTGGTGCACATGATACATCATATCAAAAATTAAACACATATGCTTCACAATGTGTTGATCCACAAATAAAGCAAATGTTTACAAAAGCAGCACAAGACTCATTAAATACTAAACAAAAATTATTAACTTTTTTAAATTAGGAGGGATTTTAGTGGAAGAAAAATATATGGTCAATGATATTTTAGAAAGTGTAAAAGCAGAGCTTACAACTTACCAAGGGGTTATTTCCGAAGCAGAAAATATGCAACTTAGACAAACAATACAACAAATAAGAGATAATGACGAATCATTTCAGTACGAATTATTTAAAGTTGCACAAACAAAAGGATACTATACACCAGCAGCACAAGCAACACAGAATGAAATAAATAATGTAAAAAATGAAGTAAGTAATTAAAAACAAGAAAAGGTTAAAAGTAAGAATTAGGCTTTTAGCCTTTTTTTAGCCTTAAAATCTTACGGAAGAAGGCAATTAAAGAATAAACAATGATTTAAAAACAAGAGAAAACGAAAGAAAAAAAGAGAAAACAAAAGAATTCGAAAGCGACTAAAACCTGAGAGAAGTTAATGGAAGAATATAAAATTTGCCAAAAAAAACATTCTAAGGTAAAATATACAAGTAGTTTTTTGAAAAAAGATTAGATAGGAGTGTTTAAAATTTTAAGAAATATAAAGAATATATTTGTTCATATAAGAAGCTCATTAAAATTTGTATTTCTAATAATTATAGCAACAGTACTTATAATAGGAGTTATCTCTTTAGTATATAGACCAATGTATAGTGTTACCTTAAATGGAGAATTTATCGGATATACAACTAATAAAAGTAAATTACAAAGTAGAATAAATGAGTATTTAGAACAGTCAAACGGAACAAATAATATAGCATTTATTGATATTCAAAATTTACCAGAATATTCACTATGTTTACTAAAGAAAGAAAATGCAAGTAATGATGATGAAATTTTTGAAAAAGTAAAAAATTCAGGAACAGCATATTATCAATACTATGCAATAATGGTTGATTCAAAAGAAAAATATTATGTATCATCAAAAGATGAAGCAGAAAAAATAATAGATGAATTAAAAGAAAAAAAGAGTACAAATATAGATGATATAGCATATACTCAAATTCACTCAACAGAACTAAAAGAGTTTACTGATTCAGATACAATAGTAGATAAATTATATAAAAAGCCAGTAGTTGTTGCATCAAGTGGATATTCTTCATATAGTGGACAAAAAATAATAAGCTCAGAAAAACCATCTTCTGCAGTTTTAGGTGTTGGGTTAATTAAACCTGTTTCTGGAACAATAACATCAAGATTTGGAACTAGAGCTAGTGGAAATCATAAAGGATTAGATATTGCAGCACCAACAGGAACAACAGTTGCAGCAGCAGCAGGAGGAACAGTAATATTCTCTGGATGGGATAGTTACGGACTTGGATATTGTGTAAGAATTTCACATGGAAACGGCGTTGTTACAGTGTATGGACATTGTAGTAAATTATACGTAACAAAAGGTGAAACAGTTTCACAAGGTGAAGCAATTGCTGCAGTTGGATCAACAGGTAATTCAACAGGATCACATTTGCATTTAGAAATAAGAGTAAATGGGGCAGCGCAAAACCCACAAATATATTTATATAAATAAAAATAAAAACCAGTTTAAAACTGGTTTTTTGTTTTTAATTTAAATTTAAAAATGTTTTAAATAATTATTTATAGCATTAGTTTTAAAAACTATCTTTCCATACTCAACAAGTTTTCTTTCAAACAAATCAGAATTAGTAGCGTGTGTTGCAAATTCTACAATTGCATAATGAATAGACTTAAATAAATTAATATTTGTTTTAGTTAAGTTAATTGATAAGTAATATTTAGAATTGTATAAATACAAAGAAGAGGACTTTAAACCTTTATATGTTTTTTCATCAAAATTATTTTTTATGTACTTACAAAATTCATCAAATTCATCAAAACTATTAAACTCATATATAGAAATATTATTTGAAAGCTTTACAGTTTTCCTTTTTGCCTGCACCTTTTTCTTTTGCTCTTTTTCTGGAGCAAAACGAGTTATAGTTAAAACAAAATTTCCGTTCAGGAATAGCTAAAGCTTCAATCATAAGTTTATAGTTTTTAGTTTCGAATCCAACTTCTTTTTCTGCTTTATCAAGCATATCATAAAATAAATCTTGGGAATCAATAGAGCTGGACATAAACGTATGTAAATCTATATTGTTCTCCTTTAAATCTTCTAAATTTAAAGTTATTCTAATTTTATTTTCAGTAACCTTTTCAATATGCAATTTTTATACCTCCACGATTTAATTATAATAATATTATAACACCAATAGTATAAATTTTAAATAATAAAAATATGGAAATTTATTAATATTGTATTAAATAGAATGAAAAAATGTGACATATAAATTGGAATTTGTAGGACAAAATTTGCTGCAAATGTTGTAGGGGTCGCCGCCCTCGGCGACCC
>CALXVD010000058.1 GCA_944391865.1 uncultured Clostridia bacterium | reverse complement strand
TGAAAGTGAGGATTTAATAATGAATAAGGGAAAAACAGGAATATTGATGATAATATCTGGAAATATATTATATTTAGCCTATATTTTCTTTTGTAGCGACGAAATAACACCATTTAGTGAATTTAGTTCAGGGTTACTATTAGGCTTATCCGTAGGAATTAATTTAGTAGGAATAATATTATTGGTACTATATATTTCAAAAAATGAAAAAAATAAATGATTATATAGAAAAGGAGGTAAAAAAATGTATAAAACTGTTGTTATAGAGTATTCTCCAAAAGCAGATGATATGGCTAAGAAAATCGAAGAAAAAGCAAATGAAATGTTACAAAATGGATATGAATTAGTTACAATGTCAATTACAGGAACAGCAAAAGCAATTTTAGTATTTAAGAGCAAATAGAAAAGATTATTACCAAAACCGATAAACTAAGATATATAATAAGAAAAAATATTAATATTATGATAAAAAAGAAGGGAAGGTAAAATATTGTGAAAAAAATTTCTGGAAATAAAAAACTAATTATTAGTGTTATGATAATTATAGTAGTAATTGCAATAATTGTGGGAAGTATAATTTCAATACAAAAAAGTGGAAGTAATATTTCTTTTGGAAAAAAGACTTTAAACATTTTATCAGGTTCTGAAAATGAAGTTTTAGAACCAATACTTGAAGAATTTGAAAAACAAAATAATGTTAATATAAATATGACATACGAAGGTTCAGTAGATATTATGCAAGAACTTCAAAATGGTGCTGAAAACTATGATGCAGTATTTCCTGCAAATAGTATATGGATAAGTATGGGTGATACTAATTTAAAAGTAAAAAATCAAAAATCAATTACAACAACACCTGTTGTATTCGGAATTAAAAAAAGTGTAGCAGAAAAATTAGGTTTTGTTGGAAAAGATGTAACAACCAAAGATATATTAGAAAAAATACAAAGCAAAGAACTTAGTTTTATGATGACATCAGCAACCCAGTCAAATTCTGGAGCGACAGCATATTTAGGATTTATTTATGCTCTACTCGGAAATCCAGAAGTAATAACAGCAGAAGATTTAGATAATGAAGAATTAAAAACAAACTTAACAACAATTCTTTCAGGAGTAAACCGCTCATCAGGAAGCTCTGATTGGCTTAAAGATTTATTTTTAGAAAGTGATTATGATGCAATGGTAAACTATGAATCAATTATAATCGATACAAATAAAGAATTAGTAGCTAGAGGAGAAGAACCTTTATATGTAATATATCCACAAGATGGTTTAGGAATTGCAGATTCACCACTAGGATATATTGATAATGGTAATAAGGAAAAAGAAGAAATATTTTTAAAATTACAGGATTATTTAATATCAGATGAAGTAAAACCAAAATTATTAGAATTAGGAAGAAGAACATCATTTGCAATAAATTTTGAAAATAGTAATCCAGAAACATTTAACTCAGATTGGGGAATTGATACAAAGAAAGTTTTAAATGTCATGAAAATGCCAACAGCAGATGTAATTCAAAAGGCATTAAATATGTATCAAACAGAACTTAGAAAGCCATCACTTACTGTATATTGTTTAGATTATTCAGGAAGTATGGCAGGAAACGGAGTGACGTCTCTAAGAAGTGCGATGAGTATGCTTTTAGATCAAACAAAAGCAAAAAATTATATGCTACAAGCAAGCACGAAAGATGTAACAATAGTAATTCCATTTGATAATAATGTGTTAGATATATGGAAAGCGGAAGGAAATGATGAAACAACATTATTAGAATTACAAAGTAAAATAGACTCATTAGACCCACAGGGAGGTACAGATATTTATAAACCACTAATTAAGGCAATGGATGAAATTAAAAAATATAATGTATCTGATTATACAACATCTATAATACTAATGTCAGACGGAAAATCGAATGTAAACTCATATAATCAGGTTGTAGAAGAGTGGAATCAAGAAAATTTAGACATTCCAATATTTTCAATAACATTTGGAGAGTCAGATGACAGAGAATTACAAGCACTAGCAGATTTTTCAACAGCAAGAGTATTTGATGGAAAAGATAATTTAGAAAAAGCTTTTAAACAAGCAAAGGGATATAATTAAAATTAAGCTGTTTTTTTAATATGAACAAACAGCAAAAGGAATGGTAATATGTTAATTTATAGAAAAAACATTATAAGATTTGATATTTTAAATACACTAATAGCAATTATTATATTTATTTTACTATTTACCATATTAGAGATAAATATAATAATTTCAGGAATACTTGCAATGCTTATTTATATTGGTAGTGCTTTGTTATTTGCACCAAATAATAAATTAGTGTTACTTGGGATAAAAGATTCAAACAAACAAAAAGAATATATGAATTTATTAGATAATGGCTATGATAATTATGAAAAAATAATTAATATTAAAAATCAAATAACCAAACCACATATAAAACAAGAGTGTAATGACATAATAGGAAAGATAGCAAAAATATTAAAATATTTAGAAAAACATCCAAAGAAAATAGGCGAAAATAAAAAGTTTTTTACATATTATTTAGAAACAATTTATAAAATTGTAAATTCATACTTTGAAATATCTTCTCAAAATATACATACAAAAGAAATTGAAGATGTTATATCAAAAACAGAAAAAACACTTGTAATGATAAATAAATCTTTAGACGACCAGTTTACAAAAATGATACAGAATGATGCATTAGATTTAGATACGGAAATAGATTTTTTAAAAAGCAGTATTCAGATGAAAGATTTTTAAAATTGGAGGTGAAAAAATGAAGTCAAAAATAGTAGGTGGAATTATATTATTACTAGTAATCATAGTAATTATTGCATTTCAATTTGTAAATGTGAATAAACCAGAAGAAATAACAGTATCAGGATATTTAGGTGGAGAAAAAGAAGGTCTTATGCAAGATGAAGAAGTTAAAAAAATATTAAAAGATAAATATGGTATAACAGTTGAATATACAAAAGCTGGTTCTATAGAAATGATAGAACAAGATTCATCAGATAAAGATTATTTATTTCCATCTAGTCAAACAGCATTAGAATTATTTAATCAGACTAAAAGTGATAAATTATATAAAAGTGAAATTGTATTTAATTCACCAATTGTAATTTATACTTGGAAACCAATCGCGGAAGCATTAATTAATAATAGAATAGTAGAAGAAAAAGACAATTCATATTATATTGCAGATACATCAGCATTAATAAAATTAGTAACAGACAAGAAAAAGTGGAGTGATATTGGTGTAAATGATTTGTATGGGTATGTAACAATACAATCAACTGATCCTAATAAATCAAATTCAGGAAATATGTTTGCAGGTTTAGTTGCAAATATTATGAATAATGAAACAGTAGTTGATTCAAGTACTGTTGATACAATTTTACCTAATTTAAAAGACTTTTTTGGAAAAATTGGTTATATGGAACATTCTTCAGGAGATTTATTTGAACAATATTTGAAAACAGGAATGGGAGCTAAACCAATGATTGCAGGCTATGAAAATCAAATGATAGAATTTGCAATAGAAAATCCAAATGATTGGAATATGGTAAAAGAGCAAGTAGCAGTTTTATATCCAGAACCAACAGTATGGAGTTCTCACCCATTAATTGCTTTAAATGAGAAAGGAGCAAAACTAATAGAAGCAATGCAAGATGAAGAGATACAAAAAATAGCTTGGGAAAAACATGGATTTAGAACAGGTGTTAATGGAACAATAAATACAGAAATTGAAGGCTTTTATGGAATACCTAAAAATATAAATGCAGTTATTCAAATGCCAAATCCAGATACGATGCAAAAAATAATGGATGGTATAAAATAAAAATAAATTGTAAGGAGTAAAAAAATTATGGAAGAAATAAAAAAAGAAGATTTAATTATCAAAGAAGGAAGTACAGCAATTACTGAAGAAAGTATTTATGATTATAACAAATTATCAGAAGAAGATAAAAAAGAAGTAACAAACATTATGAAAAATATAGAAGATGGAGATTCTAACAGTGTGATTCAATATGGAGTAGGAGCACAGTCAGAAATTGCAAATTTCTCAAATAAAATGTTAGAAGATGTAAGAGCAAAAGATACAGATTATGTAGGTGATATTTTATCTAATTTAATGGTTAAAGTAAAAGATACAGACGTAAATGGTTTTATACAAGAAAGTCCATTAGAGAATATTCCTATAATTGGAAAATTAGTAGATAAAACAAAGAGATTTTTTGCAAAATATCAAAAAATTGAAAGTCAAATAGATGAAATATCTGAAAAGCTTGACAATGAAAGAACAATTCTCCTAAAAGATATTGTTATGTTTGACAATTTATTTGAAAAGAATACGGAATGTATTCATAATTTAGATTTATATATTATTGCAGGAAATAAAAAAATCGAAGAATTAAAAACAAAAATACTACCAGAAATGCAAAAAAAAGCAGAAGAAACAAAAGATCCTTTAAATGCACAAAAAGTTGCTGATATGAGTGATTTTACTGCTAGATTTGAAAAAAAGATACATGATTTGAAATTAACAAGAACAATTGCAATTCAAACAGCTCCACAAATAAGATTTATCCAGTCAGGGAATAAAGCTTTGGTAGATAGAATTCAGTCATCAATACTAAATACAATACCTCTTTGGAAAAGTCAAATTGTTCTTGCAATTGGAATTATTAGGCAAAAAGGTGCATTGGATTTACAAAAACAAGTAACAGAAACAACAAATGAGTTATTAAAGAAAAATTCTGAAATGCTAAAAACAAATACAATAGAAATAGCAAAAGAAAATGAAAAAGGAATTGTTGAATTAGAAACACTAAAAAAAGTAAATGACGATTTAATAACAACAATTGAAGAAACAATTAAAATAAGCGAAGAAGGAAGAGTAAAACGTAAAGAAGTGGAAAAAGAATTAGTTGTAATTGAAAAAGATTTAAAAGATAAATTGTTAAATGCAAAAAATAATTAAGATTTTAAAAAATATTGTCTGCTTTCTTTAATTATAAAATAAAGAGGTGTTATTTATGAATGAAGTTAATTATAATGCTATGATTAATTTTGAAAGATTTAAAAACTTGTTTTTAGCTCAAAACAAGAAATATTATAGAAAAATAGGAATCTTCAGTTCTATATTTTTTATTCCATTTACAATTTTACTAATATTTGCTTTTATATATGAACCATCAGGTAAAGGGGTTTTATATATTTTAGTAAGTTTATTATTAGTAGTGCTAGGAATACTTCTTATTTTTAAACCATTTATTATTTTTTATACAAGAAAGAATATTGTTACTAGTTGGTTTCAATTTCATGGATTAAAAGATTTAAAAGGCAGTTTTTCTAATTACAAGGTGGAATATAATGTTAATTTATCAAAATATGGTGTTAGTGAAAAATTTGTATCTGGTGCAGAAGTTAGATTTCCTTGGTTTACATTTACAGGAAAATATGTAGAGTCACCAGAAGGTGTTTATTTTACTTATGATGATGGTAAAAATAGTTCACTTATGTATAATATGCTTGGTGTGAACTATCTTTTAAGAGAAGAACTATCAGGAGAGACGTTGTTTATTGAAAAAGAAGTTTTAAATAAAAACCCTAATTTAATAGAAGATATTAAAAAATCAATAGAAAATTCTAAGAAAATATATAAAAATAAAAATGTTTCTAACGAAGAAAAAGAAAAAATGTTAAACTGGATAGCAAAACGTTAATTTGTAAAAAATAG
>CALXVD010000057.1 GCA_944391865.1 uncultured Clostridia bacterium | reverse complement strand
ATACCAATATTTTCGGGTCGCCGAGGGCGGCGACCCCTACAATATTTGCAATTAATTAACCCTACAAATTACAATTTGCAAAAAAAGGAGGAAGGCATGAAAATACTTTGTGGAACAGACATAATAGAAATAAGCAGAATAAAAGACTCAATAGAAAGATTAGGAGATACATTTATTAATACACTTTTTACACCTGCAGAGATAGAATACTGTGAAGGTAAAAGAAATGCAAAGTATTACCATTATGCAGGAAGATTTGCAGCAAAAGAAGCTATTTTTAAGGCAGTATCTCCTTTATTAAAAGATAAATTTGATATTTCATGGCATAATGCCGAAGTTATAAATGACAAAAACGGAAATCCTAAAATAAATTTTTTAGATATAGAATTTAAAAATATAAAAAATATAGATATTTCAATATCACATTGCAAAGAATATGCAGTTGCAACAGTTGTAGTGAGTATTGATTAAGGAGGATAAAAGAGATGGAGTTTGTTATAAGTACTCTTTCGATTAGTAGTCTGTATTCATTGTTAGTATCTATTTTAACTATGTGTATAATGTATTATGGACTTAACAAATTTACTTATTTAGTTAATGTATTTATTTATATGTTTTCTAAAATACTATTAACATTTATTATAATAAAATTTCTTTATTTGATCGTAAGTATAGACTCTAGCGTAAAGATTACATTTGCCGATTTTATTATAGGATTTATTTTAGGGTTAATAATTGCGAAAATTTTAGGAAAATTTGCAGACGGAAGTTATTCTATTGGCATATTTGTAACTATTGGAGTAATTGTTGAAACAATAGTTATATTTGTGTTTAACTTAATATTGGGTATTTTCATTTAGGAGGTAAAATGGAGCTTTTTGATTCACACGCACATTATAATGATGAGAGATTTAATCAAGATAGAGATGAATTAATAACAAAAATATATGGTGAGGGCGTCACAAAAATAATAAATGCAGGATATAGTTTAGAATCATCTAAAAGAGCAATAGAAATTGCAAATACTTATGATTTTATGTACGCAACTGCTGGCATTTCGCCTAATGATATAGATGAATATAAAAAAGAGGATTTAGAAATTATAGAAAAGTTAGCTAAGGATAATAAAGTTGTTGCAATAGGAGAGATAGGACTAGATTATTACTGGAATAAAGAAAATAAAGAAATACAAAAAGACGTTTTTATTTCACAAATAAAAATAGCAAATAAGTTAGAACTACCAATAGTTATACACACAAGAGAGGCAATTTATGATACATTAGAAATACTGAAAAATAATGTTTGTGATAAAAAAGGAGTATTTCATTGTTGTCCACTAAATAAGGATTTAGTAAGAGAGGGCTTAAAACTTGGCTTTTACATTTCTTTTGCAGGACCAATTACTTTTAAAAATTCTAAAAATGCAGAAGATATAATTAAAATGGTACCAATAGAAAAAATGCTTATAGAAACAGATTCACCATATTTAAGTCCAGAGCCACTAAGAGGAAAAAGGAATGACTCGAGAAATGTTAAATACATGGCACAGAAAATTGCAGAAGTAAAAGAAATTACTATAGAAGAAGTTGCAAAAGCAACATATAATAACGCAAAACAAATTTTTAACATAAAATAAAATCCCAAAGCATTTCCGCTTTGAGATTTTTTTTATTTTCCAAAATCAACTTTAACATTTTGTCTTGCTTCTTCGCTTTCAGTTTTAAATAATTCTTCTGGTTTAAATTTAAATATTGATGCAATAATATTAGAAGGAACAACTTCTAATTTAGTATTGTACATTGTTACAGAATCATTATAAAATTGTCTAGAGAAAGAAATTTTATTTTCTGTATTTTG
The DNA here is from genome assembly GCA_944391865.1 of uncultured Clostridia bacterium. GTDB lineage: Bacteria > Bacillota > Clostridia > TANB77 > CAG-508 > CAG-452. The sequence continues at coordinate 3,936 of CALXVD010000057.1, read as the reverse complement.
TAATTCTTGTTGTAATTCAGAAAAGTTTTGATTAGCTTTTAAATCTGGATAATTTTCTGAAACTGCCATTATAGTTTTTAGAGCTCCAGAAAGTTCATTATCAAGTTCAGCTTTTTCATGAACAGAAGTTGCACCAGCCCAAGAAGTTCTAAGTTCAGCAACTTTAGTTAAAACTTCATCTTCATGTTTCATATATGTTTTTACAGTTTCAACTAAATTTGGAATTAAATCAAATCTTCTTTGTAACTGAACATCAATTTGACTCCAAGAATTTTGTACTTTTTGCCTTAATGTAACTAGATTATTGTATATAGCAATTACAGCTATAACTAATAATACAATGATTATTAACACTATCCACATATAATTTAACCTCCTATTTTGCAATAAATTTACAATTTGATTATAACATAGTAAAATTTACATATCAAGAAATAATTATATAAATTGTTTGTTTTTGTGAGGTGAGAGGTGTGAAGTGTGAGGTGTGCTTATTAGGGCTAAGCTACGTAAGGATTACCCTAATTTCACACTTCCCACATCCCACTTCTCACTTCTCACACAAATTCCAATTTGTATGCATATTTTAGTACAAGCAGCATATAATAAATTAAGGAAAACTTAAAAAAATTTTTACCAAATTTGACAAAACTTTCTAAAAAGAGTATAATGTAATAGATTGCTTAAAGGAGGAATTTATGAGTAAAATTAAAAATGCATCTATATCTTACAAAAAAATCATAGCAATAAGCATATTATTTGTATTAATTTTAGGAATATCAGTAATCGCAGGAAATGTAAAATTAAACAATGTTAAAATAAAATTCTCAAACAATCACGAAATAACAGTTTTAACATCAAAAACAAAAGTGGCAGATATATTAAATGAAAACCATATAATGCTATCATCAGATGAAAGCGTAGTGCCAGATATGGAAGAAGAAATAACTTCTGCAGGTACAATAATAATATCAAAAGTAGGAGAAGAACCTACAAAAATAGCTGAAATATCAGAAGAAGAATTAAATAACAACGTTGATGATATAGCAGAAAATTACTCAAACATTACGGAAGAAATAATTACAGTACAAGAAGAGATACCATTTGAAACAATTACAAAAGATGTTTCAAACGGAGATAATACAACAAACAGAGTAATCCAAGCTGGACATAATGGAATTAAAGAAGTTACTTATAAAGTAAAATATAAAGATGATGTGGAAATTGAAAGAATTGAATTGTCATCAAAAGTAATAAAAGAACCTGTTGATAAAATAGTTCAAATACAAACAAAAGTAACATCAAGATCTGGATCTAGAACAGGAGGAGTTACAACAGCGTCATCAGGAAGATATAAAGTAACAGCATATTGTTCATGTGCTAGATGTTGTGGAAAAACAAATGGAATTACAGCTTCTGGAGCAAGAGCAACAGCTGGGCATACAGTTGCAGCACCAAGTACATTTGCATTTGGAACAAAGCTTCTTATAAACGGAAAAACATATGTTGTAGAAGATAGAGGTGGAGCAATCCAAGGCAACAGAATAGATATTTATATGAATTCACATTCAGATGCTTTAGCTTGGGGAGTAAGATATTTAGATGTAGAAGTATTAAATTAGATTAAAATTTAAAAAAATAAAGGGGGATGTATATCACATCTCCCAATTTTTTTATTTTACGAATAAAAATTGTAACTTAATTCATTAAATTAATAGCAAGACGACCATAAAATTTAGTTAAAAACATAAATTTATTGCGCTCCTCGGTTCAATACGTGTTTTAGCAATTCTAGCGGAAAATTGAACGAGCCTCTCGGTTTCCGCTTCCTCCTTCAATTTTCCTTAAGAATTACACAAACACTCCAATCACATCCGGTGCTCATAAATTGATGTATTTTAACTGATTTTATTAATATTCTATAATTTGTAGAGTAGCGCGAAGAGATTTCCATTTATATTTTTCGAGCGGGTTACGGGTGGGGACCGACAAGCTGGAGAATGTTATATAAATTTGCATGAAGCAAATTTTATTACAGTCTCCGTGAAGTTGGGGCGCGCGAGAAAAAATATAAATAAATCTCTGGGAGCGAACCTCAAAATAAATTTAATTTTATAGTCTAAATTACAATTTAATTAATTATTGTAAAAAAACCATATATATGATATAAATAAAATGCAGATTAAAAGGGAGGTCATAAGTGGGCGCAGAAGAAAAAATAAAAAAAGAGAATAAAACATCTTTTATGAAAAATGTTGCAATGCTAATGCTTGCTCAAATTTTAATAAAAGTATTAGGTTTTATATATAGATTAGTTATAGTAAATGTAGAGGGATTTGGAGATGTAGGTAATGGATACTATGATGCAGGTTATACAGTATATTCTTTATTACTTACAATATCATCTGTTGGTATTCCATCAGTAATTTCAAAATTAGTGTCAGAAAGAGAAGTAAGGGGAGACCATAGAGGAGCATATAGAATTTTTAAAGTTTCTTTAACAACATTTACTTTAATTGGAGCGGTACTTTCAGTTGCTTTATTTTTTGGAGCAGATTTTATTGCTACTAATATTTTAGATGTACCAGATATTAAATATATTTTAATGGTCCTTGCTCCAGCAATAATGTTTGTTGCAGCCTCTTCTGTAATAAGAGGATATTTTGCAGGACTTGGTAGCCAAAAGGCGACTAGTATATCTCAAACTTTGGAGCAATTCTTTAACTGTGTTCTTACTATAACATTCGTTTATGCTTTAGTTGGTAAAGATCCAGCAGTAATGGCAGCAGGAGGAAATGTATCTACAACACTTTCAATTATAATTTCATTTACATATTTATATATATTCTATAAAAGAAGAAAAAAAGGAATTATGAAAGATTGTGAGGCACAAACAGTAGAACAAGAAGATAAAACAACAGGTAAACTTTTAAAAACAATTTTTGCAATATCAATTCCTATGACTTTAGGATCTTTAGTATCTGTAGTAAATAATACAATAGATACTGTTACAATTAGCAATTGCGTGCAAACAGCATTTCAAGGAATTTTAAGTACAAAAGAAGCATTGGAAACAAATGCAATGGAACTTTCGGGATTATTATCTAAAGTAGTTACAATAATTCATCTTCCACTTGCAATAACCGGAGCATTTTGCACAGCTTTAGTTCCAGCAATTTCTGCAGCAATAGCTACAAAAGATTATGAAACAGTAAATAAAAGATTATCATTTTCATTTTTTGCTTCAATTTTAATAATAATGCCTTGTGCAGCAGGACTTGCTGTGCTTGCAAGGCCAATACTTGAGCTTATTTATCCTGCTGCTTCTGATGGCGCTGGAATACTTATGCTAAGTACAATTACAATGATATTTGTAACACTTAATTATGTTGTAAATGGTGGACTCTATGGTTTTGGAAAAGTCCATATACCAGCTATTGCACTTGCAATAGGTGCAGTATTAAAACTTATATTAAACATTATATTAATTAGTAATCCAGCAATAAATATATATGGCGCAGTAATAACAGCAATATTATGCCAAGGGCTATCATTTGTAATTTGTATGTATTATTTAAATAAGCAAATTAAGTTAAAAATGAATTTTAAAGACCATGTATTTAAACCAATTATCGCATCAGTTATCATGGGTGCATTGGTATATGTAGCATACAGACTTTTAATGCTTATAATGGGTAACTCATTAGCAACAATTATATCTATAATTTTTGGAGCGCTTGCATATGCACTTGTAGTACTGTTAATGAAAATACTAAAAAAAGAAGATATATATATGATACCATTTGGTACAAAAATATATAAAGTTTTAGTTAAACTTAAATTATATAAAGAATAAAGAAAATTGTAATTTGTAATACAAATTTTTTGGAACGATTGTAGGGGTCGCCGCCCTCGGCGACCCGCATACCAATATTT
>CALXVD010000056.1 GCA_944391865.1 uncultured Clostridia bacterium | reverse complement strand
TATAAATAAATTGTGAATTCCGGAAATTTGGGGACGGTTCCATTTTTGCCGGTTTTTACGGGCAAAAATGGAACCGTCCCCAAATTTCCGGAATTCACTCAGGAGGTAAATAATGGATGAATTAAAATTAGAATATTATTTTAAAAATATAAATGAATTTCCATTTAAGGATGTGTTTAAGAAATGTATATATCCTTGGGAAGCATTGAACAACATAAATAAATATATAGAAAAATTTATGGAAAATAAAGAAATGAAAATAAATAAAGCATCAGAAATAGGAGAGTTTTGTTCAATACAAGGTAGCTATTTTATAGATGAAGGAACAAAAATACACTCAAATGTTACAATACAAGGGCCTGTATTAATAGGAAAAAATGTTGAAATACAGTCAGGGGCTTTAATAAGACCGGGAACAATAATAGGAGATAATGCTTCGGTTGGTCATTGTTCAGAAACAAAACATTGTATATTGCAAAACAAGTCTAAAGTAGCAAGCCTTGCTTTTGTAGGAGATAGCATACTTGGTAAATCTGCAAGAATAGGAAGCGGAACAATACTTGCAAATAGAAGGTTTGACCAAAGTAATATAAAAATAAAATATTATGATGAAAAATTAGATACAGGTTCCGACTTTTTTGGAAGTGTCGTAGGAGACAATACAAGGCTTGGAGCAAATGTAGCTTCACTTCCAGGAACATTCATAGGACCATATACATGGGTGTTACCAGGATTACAAATAAGAGGATTTATACCAGCAGAAAAAAGATTAATCCCAAAAACAGAGTACACAATAACAGATAACCCAAAAATAGAATTAAAGTAAAAGAATTTGAAGATGGGGATGGACTTTTTGTTCATTTGTGTGAACAAAAAGTCCGTCCCCATCTTCATGTCTTTTTTCGATAAAACTTCCTAAGTTTCGCCAAAGGAAAATTTTACCAAAAATTGTATATATAATTTATAAACTGAAATTAATAGTTATGGGCATAGCTATCTAAAAAATTATTTTCTAGAATAGGCTATGTTTCTATGCTTTAAAAGGAGGATAAATAATGTGTGTGGATTTTAACAAAAAGGACAAGCTATTATTGTTTAGGATAACAGAAGAAATAGATCATCATAGTAGTGAGAAGATTAGAAAAAGAGCTGATTATGAAATACAAATACATATACCTAAAAAAGTTATATTCGATTTTGAAAATGTTAATTTTATGGACAGTAGTGGAATAGGAATGTTGATAGGAAGATATAAACTAGTTAAAATGTTTGGCCGGAAACTTAAAGTTAGTAAATGTAAAACCCAATATAAGAAAAGTTTTAGAGATGTCTGGAGTATTAAAGTTAATAACAATTGAAGAAAATAAAAATGTAGGAGGTACAAAACTTGAAGAATGTATATGAAAACCAAATGAAACTAGAATTTATAAGTAAATCAGACAATGAAAGCTTTGCAAGAATTGCTGTTGCAGCATTTGCAGCCCAACTAGATCCTACAATAGAAGAATTAGCAGATATAAAAACTGCTGTGTCGGAAGCTGTAACAAATAGTATTATACATGGTTATGAGGAAAAAGAAGGGATAGTTAAAATCGAATGCAAACTATTCGCAGATTCCATAGAAATTGAGATTTCTGATAATGGAAAAGGAATAGAGGATATAGAGCAAGCAAGAAAGGCATTATATACATCTAAGCCAGAATTAGAAAGATCTGGTATGGGATTTACAATAATGGAAAGTTTTATGGACGAAGTAAAAGTTGAATCAGTATTAGGAATAGGTACAAAAGTAACAATGAAAAAAATGGTTAAAACAAGCAATGTTTTAGAAGATGAACAAATAACTATTTAATAAATTAAAATATAACCGGAAAATTTTATACCGGAAGAAACAAAGAAGGAGTTACTTATGTATGACATAAACACAGAAGAAATCTTAAAAGCACAAGAAAATGACCAAAATGCAATGTCAAAAATTATTGAAAAAAATTCTGGATTATTATGGAGCATAGTAAAAAGATTTTTAGGAAGAGGTTATGAGGCAGAAGAATTATATCAAGTAGCGTGTATTGGCTTTATAAAATCAATAAAAAGATTTAATGTAAAATTAGAAGTGCGATTATCTACATATGCCGTTCCATACATTCTAGGAGAAATAAAAAGATTTATTAGAGATGATGGGCCAATAAAAATTAGTAGGAGTATTAAAGAACTAAACGTAAAAATAAAAGAAATACAAAGAGATTATTTATGCAAAAGAGGTGAAGAAATAACAATACAAGAAATAGCAAAAAAATTAAAAGTATCAAAAGAAGATATTGCTTTAGCGTTGGAAGCAGAACAACCTCTCCAATCAATTGATGAAGAGAATTATGATGACAATATAAACGGAGAAACTAAAATAAGTAAAATATCAAATAGAAAAAATGAAACTAATTCTTTAATAGACAATTTGTGCCTAAAAGATTTAATAAAAAATCTTAACGAGAGGGAGCAAAAAATAATTTTACTCAGGTATTACAGAGAAAAGACACAATCAGAAGTTGCTAAAATATTAGGAATTACACAAGTGCAAGTTTCAAGACTAGAAAAGAAAATATTATTAAGCATGAGAGAAAAAATTAAATAAAATTTACAAAACCTATTGACTTTTTTTACTAATGGGTATAAATTATTAGCAGTCGAAGAACTCGACTGCTAATTTATGCATAAAAATAAATTTATAGCATAAATCATATAGTTGTTTAATATAAAATCAAAAGGAGGAATGTGATTATGATTAAACCATTAGCAGACAGAGTACTAATAAGGATGGTAGAAGCAGAAGAAACAACAAAGAGCGGAATTATTCTATCAAGTGGTTCTAAAGAAAAACCACAAATTGCAGAAGTAGTTGCAGTAGGACCAGGAACAGAAGATGTAAAAATGTATATCAAAGAAGGTGACAAAGTTATTATAAATAAATATTCTGGAACAGAGGTAAAATATGAAGGCACAGAATATACAATAGTAAAACAAGAAGACGTTCTTGCTATTGTAGAATAAATTGGAAGTTGTTTTTGTGATGTGTGAGGTGCGAAGTGTGAGGTGTGCTTTTAAGGGCTAGGCATTGTTAGGCTTACCCAAATTTCACACTTCCCACATCCCACATCCCACTTCTCACTTCTCATTCAAATTACAATTTGCATAACAAAAATAAATATTAAAAAGGAGACGATTAATATGGCAAAGGAAATTAAATTTGGCGAAGATGCTAGAAAAAAAATGCTAGATGGCGTAAATAAATTAGCAGACACAGTAAAAGTAACACTTGGACCTAAAGGAAGAAATGTAGTGTTAGATAAAAGCTTTGGAGCACCACTAATTACAAATGATGGTGTTACAATAGCAAAAGAAATAGAATTAGATGACAAATACGAAAATATAGGAGCAAGACTTGTAAAAGAAGTAGCTACAAAAACAAATGACATAGCAGGAGACGGTACAACAACAGCTACTGTACTTGCACAAAGCATAATAAAAGAAGGAGTAAAAAATGTAGCAGCAGGTGGAGACCCAATGGCAATAAAAAGAGGAATAGATAAAGCAGTAGATGCAGCAGTTGAAGGATTAAAAGATATTAGTTCAGAAATAAATGGAAAAGAAGATATTGCAAGAGTTGCAAGCATATCTGCAAACAACAATGAAATTGGAGAACTAATTGCAGAGGCAATGGAAAAAGTTTCAAAAGATGGTGTAATTACAATAGAAGAATCAAAAACAGCTACAACAGGGCTAAATGTTGTAGAAGGAATGCAATTTGATAAAGGATATATTTCTCCATATTTTGTAACAGATACAGACAAAATGGAAACAGTTATGGAAAATCCATATATTTTAATTACAGATAAAAAAATAAGCAACATTCAAGAAATTTTACCACTACTAGAAAACTTAATGCAACAATCTGGTAAACTATTAATAATTGCAGATGATATAGAAAGCGAAGCATTATCTACACTTGTTCTTAATAAATTAAGAGGAGTTTTAAATGTTGCAGCAGTTAAGGCTCCAGGATTTGGAGATAGAAGAAAAGAAATGCTAGAAGATATAGCAGTTTTAACAGGAGGAGAAGTAATAACATCTGATTTAGGATTAGAATTAAAAGATACTACCGTTGAACAATTAGGTAGAGCAAAACAAGTTAAAATTCAAAAAGAAAACACAATAATAGTAGATGGTGCAGGCGATAAAGAAAAATTAGCTGCAAGAGTAAAACAAATAAGAAGTCAACTAGAAGAAACAACAAGTGAATTTGATAAAGAAAAATTGCAAGAAAGACTAGCTAAAATAGCAGGCGGTGTTGCAGTAATAGAAGTAGGTGCTGCAACAGAAGTAGAAATGAAAGAAAAAAAATTAAGAATAGAAGATGCATTATCTGCAACAAAAGCAGCAGTAGAAGAAGGAATTGTTGCAGGTGGAGGAACAGCTTTAGTAGATATTATTCCATCAGTTGAAAAGAGTTTAAAAGACTTAAACGAAGAAGAAAAAGTAGGTGCAAAAATAGTTTTAAGAGCTTTAGAAGAACCAGTAAGACAAATCGCTGCAAATGCAGGTCTTGAAGGTGCAGTTATTCTAAATAAAATAAAATCAAGTGAGGTTGGAGTAGGATTTAATGCAGCAAAAGAAGAATATGTAGACATGAAAAAAGCAGGAATTGTAGATCCAACTAAAGTAACACGTACAGCTCTTCAAAATGCAGCAAGCATCGCTTCTATGATACTTACAACAGAAAGTGTTGTAACAGATAAACCAGAAAAAGAATGCAGTTGTAACCACGGAAATGCGGGAATGCCAGAAGGAATGGATGGAATGTATTAATTTAGAGATTAGAAGTTAAGATTAAAATTTATAAATAAAAATTTCAAATTACCTTGACGTTTAAACTATGCTGTAATATACTCATACTATACAAATGAGTATGAGGTGATAAAATGATTACAGACGGTTCTGGGAAAATTTTTGAAGATAGAAGAAAAAAAGAACGTAGGCAAGGAGAAAGAAGAACAAAAAATATAAAAGTCGAAACAGAAAGACGTGTAGAAGAAAGACGAAAAGGAGAGAGACGTAAAAAATAGAATATAATAAAGCTAAAGGATGCAGTTATTTTTAGGGCTGCATCCTTTATTGCAATAAAAGTAATTAGCAACATCCGTTGTTGTTTCCACCGCAACAGCAGCAGATTAAAAGTATAAGGATTATAATCCAGCAGCAATCTCCACCGAATCCGAATCCACATCCGCATCCTCCTCTATTTTCTGGCATATCTATTTCACCTCCTTAAATAAGTACAACTATTTTTAAAGTCTAAACAGGGCAGAGGTCCTTAGCAACATCCCCTGTTACCACATCCGCAGAAAAGCAATAAGAATAAAATGATAAACCATAAAATTTCATCATTTGAACAACAACTTCTCATGGTATAACTCCCTTCTAAACTTTAATTTTGCTATTCTTTAGTATGTTATATAATATTCATTTTCCAAAAATGTGTTACTAAAGCAAAATGTAATTTGTTTTTGTGATGTGTGAGGTGGGAAGTGAGAAGTGTGAAATTAGGGTAGGCCTTGCGTAGACTACCCCTAAAAAGCACACATCACACATCAGAAAAACAAATCACAAATTATTGTTTAAAAACGAAAAACACATTGAAATTTACATAAATTTATGATAAAATACTAAAAGATTTAATGAGGGGGATTAAAATGAAAAGTCACTATTTTATTGCAATGGGGGAATATAAAGCAAAGAGATACAATAGAGTTATTGAAGAAATAAATTTATATTTAAATGAAAATAAAAAAAACGGAATAGATGCAAAAGAGTTATTCATATTGGCTAAGTCTTATAAAGCTTTAAAATTAGAGAAAGAAAGTATAAAAATATATAAAATAATTTTAAAAATGGATCCCAAAAACTTACATGCAAGATTAGAATTAGGAAAGCTATATGCAGGGCAAGGAAGAGCAAAAGAAGCAGAAAAATTATTTAAAGAGTATATGGAACTAGACCCCAAAAACTTACATGCAAGATTAGAACT
>CALXVD010000055.1 GCA_944391865.1 uncultured Clostridia bacterium | reverse complement strand
TCTCCTTTAAATCAAAGGCTTTCAAAGTGTTTTTACTAAAATTTTATTATATGTTGCACTTAAAACCTTACTTATCTCAAAAAGGTAATATAGTGCAACCTTTTTCATTTCAAAAATTTAGGTGTAATATTTACACCTTCAAGAAAATATCAACTTCATTATTTCTATTAACTTCAATTTTTTCAACAAATTTCTTTATCGTTACATTATTAAATTTTTTGGTATCTGAAAAGTCTAAAATTAGCTTATTTATTGTTTTAGGGAGATTTTTAGTCTTATTGTTTTCCCCTAACCTATTTAGTTCTTCTTTTAAATTATTTATTTTATTTTGATAGACATTATATTTTTCTAAAAATTCATCTTCTGTTATAATTCCTTCAACTTTTTTAGTATATAAAATTTTAAAATATTTTTCTTGGTTTTGTAGTTCCATTTTCAATTTTCTTTCATTAACTTTTGAAGGAATAGATTTTGAAATTTCGTTTTCTATAAGATCTCCATATTTTTCAATTTGTATTTCTTTAAGTCGTTTGGATATTTGCTTTAATACAATTTCATTTAGTTCTTTTTCATTTATTTTAATATCGCTATATTTACACAATTTTTTATTTCTATTATGTTCTTCGCATACAAATCTACCACTTTCATTCTTCTTTCCTAATATAACACCTTTTGAATTTTGTCTAAGCGGATTGTTATTTTTATATGTTAATTTGCAACCACAATTTTTACAATAGACCAAATCTTTTAATAAGTATATATATTCTGTTCTTTCATTTTTCACACGACTAGCTCTTTTTTGTTTTACTTTTTCAAAATCTTCTATTGAAATAATTGCCTTATGTGAATTTTCACAAAATTTCAACTTATCATTTGGTGTTACTCTTGTTTTCTTTGCTTTATAATCGTTACAATATTTATTTATAGGTAATCTTCCTGTATAAACTGGATTTGCTAATATTCTATTAATAATCTTATTAGTCCAATATTTAGCTTGTTTATTTAGATTCTGATATGCCGAAGGTGTTTTTATTTTTCGATTATTAAGCTCATTTGCTATATCAAAAGGTTTAATTCCTTTTAAATATAATGAAAATATTTCTTTAATAACATTTGCTGCTTCTGAATCTATTATTAATTGGTATTTATTGTTTTCATCTTTTTTATAACCATAAGGAACAGAGTTTTCAATAAATTTTCCTTGCTTTTTAAATTCAGTTTTTACTAATTTTATCTTTTTTGAAATATCTTCTAAATAACTTTGATTAATAATACCTTTAAGTGCAATCATATCATCTATATCGTATCTTTCTCCAGTATCAACATATTCAGTAACCGATATAAAACGAATATCATTTTCAGGAAAAAATATGTCTGTAAAATATGAAGTTAAGTTTTTATCTCTAGTCAATCTACTTGTGTCTTTAACTATAACCATATTTATTTTTTTTCTTATAATGTCTAACATCATTTTATCTAATGCTGGTCTCGAACTTAATATACCTGAATATCCATTATCTATATATTCTTCAAATATGTTATAATTATGTTCTTTAGCATATTTTTCTATTATTGCCTTCTGGCTCGAAATACTGTTTCGTTCCTCTTTATCTTCTTTAGATATTCTCAAATACATTCCAGCTTTGTAATTTTTGTTCATTTTTAAGCAATCACCAATATATCATATTTGTAATTTATATAAATATGATCTTCGTTGTCTATTTCAACACTTTCAATAACATCAGCTAATTGTTCTTTAGACCAATTTTTCACATTGGATACCTTTTTTACAACTTTTTTTAATTGAAGATCTGATATTTTCATATTGTTATTAATTATATTGTTAATTTTGTCAATTTTTTCATTTAGGTTATCTCTTTTTGCTATTTCTTGATTATACATTGTTCTAAAATCAATCTCTTGGATAACACCATTTTTATAGTCAAGATATAAAGACGATATCATTTTATTTGTTTTTTCTAATTGTTTTATTGTTTCTTTTAATTCTTTTTCTTCTTCCGTATTATCTCTATTTTTATAATATCTCTCTAGTAATTCTGTAACATCTTCACAATTAACAATATTTTTAACTTTTTTGTTTAATTCACTTATCACAATTTGTGTAACTGATTGAAGATTTATTCCTCTGTACTTTCTTATACAATATCCTTTTTTATGCAAACTGCTTGAACAATATAATCGCATAAAACTAATCGTTTTTTTATCTTTCCTATATTTAACTTTTAATTGCATTGGCTCTCCACATTCTTTACATTTTATAATGCCATTTAAAATCCATGTGTGTTTATGTGTTTTTGCTTTTTGATTTAATTTCATTTTATTTTGAACACTATCAAAAAGTTCTTTTGAAATTATTGCTTTATGAGTATTATAACTAATTTTCCATTCTTCTCTAGGAACAAATTTTACTTTTTTTGATTTATAACTTAAATTCATAACTTTGCCATAAACTGTATGTCCTAAATAAAATTCATTTTTTAGAATTTTTGATATGGTTGAATAATTCCATCCATATATTCCATTTTTATTTTTTTCAAATCCATTATAACTAGCACAATATACTTTTTCATCTGCTAACTTTCTAGCAATTTCTCCCATGGTCCAACCATTATCATACATTTGGAAAATTTTCTTTACAATCCTCGCTTCTTCTTTATTTACTAATAATTTATTTCTATTATTTTCATCCTTTATATATCCATACGGTGCTTTTGCTCCAACAAATAATCCTTGTTCTTTTCTTGCCCATACACCGCTTTTCACTTTTCTTGATATATCTTTACTATACCAATCATTAATAAGTGTTTTGAATTGGATAATATCATTATTAGAACTCTTTTTATATGTATCTACATTATCTAATATAGATATGTATCTTATATTTTTCTCTAAAAAATAAATTTCTAATAAATAATTCGCTTCAAAATTATTTCTTGATAATCTTGATAAATCTTTTGTAATAATGCAATTAATCTTTTTCCTTTCGATGTCCTCCAATAGTCTTTGAAAAGATGGTCTATCTGTATTTAACCCTGTATATCCGTCATCAATATAAAAGTCATATAATTCAAAATCGTTTCCAAGTTGTTTTATTTTTTCTTCTATAATACTTCTTTGGCTACCAATACTATCGCTTTCTTCTTTATCCCCATCTTCTCTCGATAATCTTAAATATCCTCCTACTCTAAATTTATTATTTCTCAAAATCTTACGCTCCCTTCGTAAGTTGTATAATTCAAGAAATAACTACAATGATATTATAGCGTATCATTGTAGAATTAGTCAGCCCTTTTTAATAATCTTTTTGAAGTTCTGCTAAAGCATATTTAGCAATTAGTTTTACTAATTTATCTTTGCTAAATACCTCTTTTGCTTTTCTTGAAATAACCGTATATTTTGTATTGTCTATTTCAACAATTTGTCTTTCTTCTAAATTTGATTCTTCCATGTAATACCTCCATGTTAAAGAATATTCATTACAAAAAAAGATATGTATTTCTACATATCAATTTTTTCAATATCTATTTTCATTTTTTCTTTATGATTTTCTTTCAAGTCATTTGCAAATCCTACAACTGAACTCTTATTATGAGCCTCCATTGCTCCAGTATAAAAAGTTTCTATTGTGGAAATATCAAAACAGCTTGTATTTCCTGAATTTATAAAATTATTAAAAGCTACTATTGCAAAGGCAATAGATTGATTTTTGGTTAATGTACTAGGTAATTTATTCATTTTTAGATTTACCTCCGTTCTTATAATTTTTTAAATACTTTATTTGTTCTTCATCTTCATAAAATCTTTCTACATCTGTTTTATTTTTATTTGCTCCTATTATTAATAAATACATAATTATTGTAATAAATAGGCAAATTATATATATAATCAAAAATGTTATCATTGCTATCTTATCTAGCATTTTTATACCTCCAACTTTATACTTTAACTTTATAATCAATTGTATTTTTACTCATTAAATATGACTAGCTAAATCATTCACAGGAATTACACCTATCTGCTATCAGCAGACTTGTTCTCAATGCGTGGGACGGTTTTTTCGCGCTCGTGCTATGACTAAACAAGTGTATCATTATAACTATTATTATCATCGCCTTATAAGTGGCTAACTTATATTTAAGTGTGAAGTTCTGTATCTTCATTTAAACTAGCTCCAATAATAGAACGTTTTTAATGAATCTTTATTCAATTTTCAATGTGCTGTCAAAAGTAGAAATTTTTATGTTCTACCTTTAACAGCAACCGAAAATCGAAAATCTTACGGGCAAATTTAAAATTTTTTTTAAATTTAATCTTTTGCTAATTTATCAGCAAAATTTTCATCTTTAATTACTTTGATCGCATATTCGATTAAAATACTTCGTAAATCATCATCGATTTCTTTCTTATTATCTTGTGCATATTTATTTATCATGGGCATTATTTTATTTATAACCAAAACAAGTGATGTCTCATCATATCTTGCTTTAAGTAATAATCTATAAAATTTAGTATTATTCATATCTATCAATCCTCCAAAAATCTTTTTAAACTTAAAAGTGCTCTTACCTTTAACTGATATACTGCATTTTTATTCATCTTTAGTTGCTTGGCAATTTTACCAAGTGGCTGATTTTTATAATAATGATTGACAATTACATATCTTTGTTTATCAGTAAGTTTACTTATTGCAATCTCTAATTCTTTATAATCATTACTTAATTCAAAAAAAGAATGATCTGTAATATCTTCATCAGATAGCACAGACCATCCCCTATAATTTAATTCTTGTTCTTGTTTCAATAAGAATTGTTGATGCTTGTTATAATTAATTTTTTTATGATATAAAGCCATTTGCATATAATTTATAAATCTTGCAAAAACTATATCGTCTTTAAATTCATTTTGTAAAAATAATTCTTCATAATTAGATTTTTCTCTATACTCTTTCATTTTTATTTCTCCAATCTTTTCAAATTGGACATAAGCCTGAAAAATTTAAAGAAAGTTACTAACTATTAGATTATTTCTTTAAAAACATATAAAATTAAATATCAACCATATTAAATCCCCCTAACACAAAAAGAGTCTATAAGAATTAATTTGCATATTATTCTCACACTATCTTTTGAATCTCACAGTTATTATCTGTTGTGTGTTAATATACTTTCCTTAACCTTACAGACTCTTGTCCTAGTCAAAATCATATAATGATTTTGGTAAGTTGTCATAAAATCGTAAAAAATCGGAATAAATCAGAAAAAATACGCATATTTTGTCGAAAAAGTATAATATACTCCCCATCTTTAATCAGTTGTATTATTTGGTAATTTATAGTAAAATAATGTCAAATACATTATTAGGGGGAATTATTATGAGCATCAAAGTAATAATTGCCAACAATAATGATATTTTATTTAACAGCTTATCTAATATTGCATTAGAAAATGAATCAAAAATCGAAATAGTAAATGTACCAATTGATAAATTAAATAATTTTATTTATCAAATCAAACCAAGAGAAAATTTAATAGTATTGGACTCAATTACTTCAGTTTCCTTTTGTGTAAACATACTGAAGAATGCAATTAATCGAGTAGATAAAGGAAATATCATTATTTTGGTAATCGATTCTAAACACATAGCCAATATTATTAATCAAAAAGAGGAACATCATTGTCTTTTCTGGAAGAAACAAACTGATTTTTCTATATTAGATGCCGTTAATCTAATTACAGATGCTTTAAAGGATACTTTAGAAATCGAAAAAAGTATTGATGATATTTTTTGGAAAATTGGTTTAACTTCTTATTTTAAAGGAACAATTTATTTGAAAGATGCTATATTATTAGCATATTCTGATAAAAATTTGTTACTAGATATGAATGAACTGATAATAAAAGTTGCTGAAAAAAATGAAGTTACGAACTATAAAGGTGTCAGATCTGTAATGGATAAATCTTTAAATACTATGTTGGATAATACTGATATTAAAATTATATATGATATTTTTGAAGATTATGATGGGAGAAAAATTAGTTTAAAATACTTTATTGATTTATGTATTCGTTTTTTGGAAAAACAAAGATATTGCTGTTTAGAAAA
>CALXVD010000054.1 GCA_944391865.1 uncultured Clostridia bacterium | reverse complement strand
GGAACAGCAAGAAAAGCAGCATATCAAACAGAAATAGCAGAAATACAAGAACAATTAGAAATAGCAAAAGCAGTAAAAGTAGCAGAAAATGGAGGAGAAGAACCTTCGGACTATGGGATAAGCGTAAATGATTTAAGTATTTCAGACGAATTAAAAAGCAAATATGGAAGTAAATTAGTAGTATCAAAAAATGGAACACTTTATTATGACCCAGAAGTTGTAACAGACGAAGAAGAACAAGCTTGGCTAGAAGAAATAGGAATAAAAGCATATGCAGGAGAGGAAGAAGAACTAACTTTATTAGAGAGGTATTTTTTAGGAGAAGACGGACTAGAAGGACAAGAAAAAAATTTAATGGATTTATGTAATATTGAAGATGGTACTTTTAAAGATGACCCAAATGATGCAACTACAAATGGTGTTGCAGAAATGATACAGCTTGCTTATGATAAAACGATAACTTCGGATATAATTGTAGAAGAAGATAATATTTGTCAGGTAGTTGACTGTTATATAAAATATCCAAAGACGGAAGAAAGAGCACCAGAATATAGAGTAAGAACACATATAAGTCTAGAAAATGATACTGAAATGATAATCCAAAGTATAGACGAAGTATATACACCTGAAAGTGAGCTCGAAGGAGAAGATTTAGGAAAACTAAAAGAAGGATACGATGGCTGGATAATATTATATGATAATGGAGATGGAACAGTAGAAGCAGTATCACCTACAGCAATGGGAGATTTAAGCTTAGGATATTCAGAAGGAACAACAGATGAAACTAAGCAATTAGAAGAAGCAATAGTATCATATAATAATGCAATAGATACAATAAACAATTATTGTAAAGAGCAAATAACAGATGATTTGGCAACAGACGAAAATGTAAGAAGTGTAGGAGCAAAAACAGATCCAATTCCAAATGTGGTAGATAATCCATATAATGGAATACCAGCAGGCTGGCCAAATAATGTAGCAAGTTATAATGGTATAGGAAAAAATGAGGATACTACTTATGAAGATGATCTAGCAAGGATGATTTATTATGATAAAGAATTTAATATTTTAAATGTTGGAAAGAGCTATTGGTTCGCTTCGCGCTTCGTTGCTGAGCATCTGGAGGGAGTCAGTTTCGCTGTGAGGAACGTGGACTTGTACGACGACCTCTTCTTCTATGGTGGCCTCTTGTGGTACGTGAATTCGGAGGGTAATGCCGACGCGGATAGTCCGGTATGCGCGGTGCGTCCAATAATAACAGTATCTCTCTAAAGATATCGGAGCCCTTAGACTCACTGTTTTTGAAAGATGACCAATTGGCCGTCTTTTTTTATGAAATATAAAAATAAATTGTTTTACTTATAAGATTGATATAATATTTAATAAATGCTATAATTTATAAATACTAAATATTTCAGGTGAAAATTATGATAAAAAGATATAAGAAACTTGTAAAAATGATAGGTGGAGAGAAACATGAAATTTACAACACTATGTTATATAGAAAAAGACAATCAATATTTGATGATGTATAGAAATAAAAAGAAAAACGATTTAAACGAAGGTAAATGGGTTGGAGTAGGAGGAAAATTTGAAGAAAAAGAATCTCCAGATGAGTGTTTGCTTAGAGAAGTAAAAGAAGAAACTGGACTTACTCTTACAGAATACAAATTAAGATGTTTAGTAACCTTTGTGTCTGATAAATGGGAAACAGAGCATATGTATGTATACACATCAACAAAATATGAAGGCAAACTGCAGGAGTGTAAGGAAGGAGAATTAAAATGGATTGATAAAGATAAAATATACGACCTACCTATTTGGGAAGGAGATAAACTTTTTTTAAAGAGAATGCAAAGTAATGAGCAATTTTTTACTTTGAAAGTGGAATATAAAGGAGATAAATTAGTAAAAGGAGAATAGAATATGTCAGTAGAAAAAGTAAAAGAATATTTTAAAAAATTTAATATGGAAAGCAGAGTTCAAGAATTTGAAACATCTAGTGCAACAGTTGAACTTGCAGCAAAAGCACTAAACTGTGAGCCTAAAAGGATAGCAAAGACTTTATCATTTAAAGTAGACGATAAACCAATTTTAATAGTTGTAGCAGGGGATGCAAAAATAGACAATGCAAAATACAAAGCACAATTTAATAAAAAAGCAACCATGCTAAAATTTGATGAAGTAGAAGAATTAATAGGACATGCAGTAGGTGGTGTATGCCCATTTGCAATAAATGAAGGAATAGATGTTTATTTAGATGAGTCTTTAAAAAGATTCGATACAGTTTATCCTGCATGTGGAAGCAGCAATAGCGCAATAGAACTTACAATAGAAGAATTAGAAAAATATTCTAACTATATTTCGTGGATAGATGTATGCAAATTCTAACTTAAAGGAAAACAGGATGCTATATAACACACTCTACAATTTAAAAATTGTAATTAAAATTTAAAAAAATAGTTGTAAAAACTTAACTTAATTGATATACTTATACTATCTAAGTATTAAGTATATCAATTTTATTTTAGGAGGTAGCAGTATGGAAGAAGAGAATATAAAAGAAGAAATTGAAAACAAAGATAATACAGATAATACAGAAAGCATACAAATTGCAGATGACGTTGTTGCAATAATTGCAGGTAAAGCAGTTTCAGAAGTAAGTGGAGTTGCTGGAATGTCAGGTGGATTTGCAGGAGGAATTAGTGAAGTATTAAGTGGCAAAAAGAATTTAAGTAAAGGAATAAAAGTAGATGTTTCAGAAAAAGAAGCTAAGATAGATGTAAATATAATAGTAGAATATGGTGTTAGAATACCAGATGTTGCATTTGAAATTCAAAACAGGGTAAAAAAAGCAGTTGAAGCAATGACAGGATTAAAAGTATCAAGCGTAAATGTTCATGTTCAAGGTGTAAAAACAACTGAAGAAAAAGAAGAAAATAAAGAACAAAACAACATAGAAGAATAAAAAAAGTAAAAAGGGAAGGAGAATATATAAAATGAAATTTTTGGACAAGTTTAATTTAGTATTATTTTCTATAATTATTTTAATATTATCTTTAATAATATGTTTATTATCATTTGGATGGTTAAATCTTGGTTTAGCACTAGAGGGAGTGGCATTTTTAGTAACTAATACAGTAGCAAATAATATTGCACTAGTAGTATCTATAATCTTAATATTACTTGCAATAAAATCAATATTTTTTAATTCATTTTCAAAAGAAAAAATGCAAAGTAAAGAAGGAATATTATTAGAAAACGATAATGGTAAGTTATTAGTTTCTAGAGATACTATTGAGAGTCTAACAAATGCTGTTGTAAAATCTTTTGATAGTGCTGAAACTGTTATGACAAAAGTAGATGTAGATGATGAAAGCCATGTTAAGATTTATATAACATTATTTGTATATCCAGATGCAGTAATAAAGGATTTATCAAATAAATTACAAACAGATGTAAAGGAAACAATTAAAAAATCATTAGATTTAGATGTAACAGAAGTAAATATTAGAATAAAAAATGTAACCATAAAAAAAGAACCAAATATAAAAGAATAATAAAGGGTGTTAGATTATGGAAGAATTTAAAAATTTTATAATGAAATATAGAGGGGCAATAATAGGAGGCCTAGTTGCACTAGTTGCATTACTACTTAATCTTCATAAGGTTTTATTATGGATTATAATTTTAGTTGGTGGTGCTTTACTAGGAAACTATGTGCAAAATAATAAAGAATTTGTAAAAGATAAGTTAAAAAAATACATAGATAAAATGTAGGAACATTTAAGCAATTGGAGGAAACAATGAACAGATCGCAAGCAAGAGAATTAGCATTTAAATTACTATATCAAATGGAAATACAAAAACAAATAAATAAAGAAGATTTAGAGTTGTTTTTTGAAAATAATGATATAACTTCAGAGCAGGCAAAAGAGTATGTAGAGGATATAGTAAATGGAATTAAAGCCAATTCAGAAGAAATTATAAATATCATATCTAAAAACTTAAAAGAAGATTGGAAAATAGAAAGAGTTTCAAAAGTAAATACAGCATTATTAAAACTTGGTATATATGAAATTGTATACAAAAAATTGCCTTTTAAAGTTGTAATAAATGAAGTAGTAGAACTTGCTAAAAAATATGGAGAAGAGACTTCTCACTCTTTTATAAATGGAATTTTAGCGAGCGTAGTTAAAGAAAATAATTAAAAAATCCTATTTGCTAAAGTTGGAGGTAAGAGTGAAGCCAGAACCAATTACAGTAACTTATTTAAATAAATATATAAAAGAAAAAGTAGCGGAAGATGAATATTTAAACAATGTTTTTGTAAAGGGAGAAATATCAAATTTTAAGCACCATTACACAGGACATATGTATTTTACACTTAAAGATGATGCATCTTTAATAAAATGTATAATGTTTAAATCATCAACAGCTACTTTAAATTTTGTTCCTAAAGATGGAACAAAAGTATTGGTACTAGGAACCGTTTCAGTTTTTGAAAGAGATGGTATATACCAGATTTATGTAAAAGCAATGAAAGAAGATGGAATAGGAGATTTATACAAACAATACGAAGAGCTAAAATTAAAGTTAGAAAAAGAAGGACTTTTTGATAAAAGTGCTAAGCAAAAAATACCATTGATGCCGAAAACTATTGGCGTTTTAACTTCAAAAACAGGTTCTGTGGTAAGAGATATTATAAACGTATCAACAAGAAGAAATCCAAATGTAAATTTAAGAATATTTCCAATTCCGGTGCAAGGAAAAGGTGCAGAAATAGAAATTGCAAATGCGATAAATATAATGAATGAACAAAAATTGGCAGATATATTAATACTTGCAAGGGGTGGTGGTTCAATAGAAGATTTATGGCCATTTAACGAAGAAATTACTGCAAGAGCAATTTTTAATTCTAAAATACCAATTATTTCAGCAGTAGGACACGAAACAGATTTTACAATAGCAGATTTTGTGGCAGACTTAAGAGCACCAACACCATCTGCTGCGGCAGAACTTGCAGTACCAGATATAGCAGAATTAAAAAGAAAAATAGAAACATATAATCAAAGATATAAAATATCATTAAAAAAGAAAATAGAGTTTATGAAAATGAGATACCAAAAATGCATGGCATCAAAAGTATTTACTGACCCTACATCAAGAATTAAAGAAGAATATATAAAGCTAGATTTAAAAATAAAAGAAATGGAAAATTTAATTATTACTAAAGTAAAAGATTTAAAAAATACTGCAATAGAAACAATATCT
Source organism: uncultured Clostridia bacterium (assembly GCA_944391865.1). Taxonomy (GTDB): domain Bacteria; phylum Bacillota; class Clostridia; order TANB77; family CAG-508; genus CAG-452. Next base: position 1,002 of record CALXVD010000054.1, on the reverse strand, counting down.
AAATTAGATACATTAAGCCCATTAAAGACACTTACAAGAGGATATGTAATTGCACAAAAAGAAGGAAAAGCTTTAAAAAGTATAAAAAATTTAGAAAAAGATGATATAATAAATTTACGATTTATAGATGGAGAAAAACAAACAAAAGTATTATAAAAAGAGGTGTACAATATGGATAAAAAGAAAAAATTAATTATAGCAATAATATTGGCGGTTATTTTAGTTGCAATAGTAATCTTATTAATTATGCAACTAATAAAAATAAAAAAAGAATCAGTTGAGACAGTAAACATAGAAGAAAATAATATTATGGAAAACACAATAGAAAATAATGTAGTAGAAAATGTTATAGAAAATAATATAGATGAAGAAACTATCGACGAAGATGAAAGTAATGAAACAGAACAAGAGCAAAATAGTAATGAAACAGAAGAAATACCAAAAGAAGTAATAGACGAAGAAAAAAGTAATGAAGAAAAAGCTTTAGAGATTGCAAAAAAAGACTGGGGAGAAGATAGTGCAGTGTATTTTTCTTTGGGAGGAGTAAATGGCAAAGATGAAGATGGAAATTATATTGTAGAAGTAAGAGAAAAAGACACAACATACCTTATTAACACTTATATAATAGATGTAAGCACAGAGAAATTTACAAAAGAGTAATACTAATATGTATGGTGAAAGGAAAGAAATATGGAAGAAAAAAAAGAATTAAATTTTGAAGAAACAATGCAAAAATTAGAAAAAATAGTACAAGAATTAGAAAAAGGGGATTTGAATTTAGACGATTCAATAAAAAAATTTGAAGAAGGGATGAATTTATCTAAAAGTGTAAGCAATTATTTAGAAGAAGCAGAAAAAAAGATTACAATTTTAGTAAAAGGTGAAGACGGAAATTTAGAAGAACAAGAATTTTAAATTGATTAGAGAAATTGGAATTCACCTGATTAAATTAATTGCAAATGTTGTAGGGGTCGCCGCCCTCGGCGACCCGCATACCAATAT
>CALXVD010000053.1 GCA_944391865.1 uncultured Clostridia bacterium | reverse complement strand
CAAAATTTTAAGCCCGTATCTCAAGGCTATTCGGACTTTGACTAATTTAGTTTTATTTTTATGATGTCAAACTAGGGCAATTAATTTAATAAAACAAATTACAATTTGTTATTTTTTTCTTGAAAGAATTTAGATAATAATATATAATATATTTATATTCAATTAAAAGGAGTGATGTATAATGAAAGTATATGATAAGGAAATTTATGAAAGACAAGAAAGTATTAAATTCACCCTTTTAATTATTGTGGTATTTTTAGTAGGTTTTTTTGCAGGTTATGTGGCAAATTCATTTGCTTCTGGCTCTAAGGAAGTAAATACCCAAAATAATATACAACAAATTGAAAATATGTAACTAAAAAAGCTATTTTAAAATAGCTTTTTTTAATTTTATTCTACACTTTTTAGGCTTTCTATCATGTCTATTTTTTTAAGTTCTTTATTCATTATTAAATTAATTAAAATTGCAAATATCATTGTCATTAAAAATGCAAATATATAACTTGTAATATATGTTTCTCTTCCAAACATTACTATATCCATTTCAGCAGTAGAGATTATAAAGAATAACAAATAAACTCCTAATCCTAATCCTATTAAAGCACCTAAAATTGTTAGTATAATATTTTCTCTAAATACATAACTTGATAATTCTTTATTATAAAATCCTAACAATTTTATTGTTGCAAGTTCTCTTTTTCTTTCTTCTATATTTATACTGTTTAAATTATATAAAACTACAAATGCAAGAAGTCCTGCGCATACAATTAAAACTATAACTACTATGTCTAAGCTTCCTATCATATCACTAAAACTATCACTTATAGTACTTATTTTTAGTACTTGTGCTACATCATCGTTTTCTAGCAAATATTTTGAAATCTGCTCTTCCGTTTCATCATTTAATTCATCATTTATTTTTAAATACATTTGATTATCTATCATTTTTTCTTCAAAAATTTGCTCATACATATTTTTGTCCATATAGATGTAGTGATAAATATAGTTTTCTATAATTCCTGTTATTTTTACATTTTTATAGTTATCTTCGCTTGCTTCTATTGTTATTTCGTCACCTACATTAACATTTAATAACTTAGACAATTTTTCTGTAATTACAATTCCATCACTTTGGAGTGATACTTTCTCCTTAGTTTTTCTATCCCTCATGTCTACAAAATCTTTTAATTCTTCCTCACTATCTACTCCTACAATATAAACATTTTGCTCATTACCATTTGCTGAAACATCATTTGTTTGTTGTCTTAAATATGTATATTTTGCATTTGGAATTTCTTCTTGTATATATTTATTTAATTCTTCTATTTTTTTATCAGTTAATTCATCTTTTAAAGTTAATTCGAAATCATAATTTCTTATTTCTCCATATTGTTTACTTACAATAGACGCAATGGAATCTCTCAAGCCAAATCCAGTAAATACTAATGCTGTACAACCTGCAATTCCTATTACTGTCATGAATAAACGTTTTTTGTATCTAAATACATTTCTTGCAGTTATTTTTTGTATAAAAGTCAAATGTTTCCAAATAAATGGCATTCTTTCTAAAAATATCTTTTTACCTTCTTTTGGTGATTTAGGACGCATTAAGTTTGCTGGAGTTGCTTTTAAAATTCTATAACACGCAAAAATTGTAGCAATTGTTGTTGAAGCGAAGGCAGCAATTCCCGCAATTAATGTATATTCCATATTTATATCCATTAACACTGTTGGCATTGTACCATATAAAATTCCATATGCTTCTGCAATTACCCATGGCAAAGTATATGAACCTATTATTGCTCCAAGTATTATACCCGAAAGAGTTGCTGTAATAGAATACAATAAATATTTAAGGGCTATTTGGTGCCTACTATACCCTAAAGACTTATATGTTCCAATATTTCCTCTATTCTCTTCTACCATTCTAGTCATTGCTGTTAATGAAACTAGAGCTGCTACTAAAAAGAATATTATTGGAAATACTTTTCCAATTGTTGCAACCGAATCACAATCTGACTTATATGAAACATATCCTTCATTAGTTTCTAAATTTAATACATATATTTTTACACTTAGATCTTCTAAATCTTTTTCATTCTCTGCAATTTCTTCTTCTGCATCTTCTATCTCTTGAAGAGCTGACTCTTTTTCTTCATTAAATTTAGTTTCATTTTCTTTTAGTTCTTCCCAGCCATTATTTATTTCATTTTCTGCTGACTTAAAGCTACTTTCTGCACTATTTTTATTGTTTTCTAACTCTTGTTTTTGTTCTTCTAATTCTTGAACACCTTTATTATATTCGTCTCTTCCCTGTGCTAATTCATTTTTATATTCTTCTAAAGTTTGTTTTTGAGTCTCTATCTCTTCTTTGCCACTAATTAAATTTTTTATGCTGGCAATTGTTTCTTGAGGTGCAGAAATGCTCTCTAAATATTCCAAATAAGAGTTTAAATCTTTCATTCCACTTGCTTGCAGAATACTTTCTTCCGCTTCTAACAACTCTTTTTCTTTTGATTCTAAAGTTTCTAATCCATCATTTAGTTCTTTTTCTTTACTATCTAAAGTAGCCTTAGTAGAAGATAAAGTTTCTTCTCCAGATTCTATTTGGGCTTCGTATTTATTTATTTGGTTATAAAAGTTCTGCTTTTGAGAAGCAAGTTCATCTTCTGCATTTTCTAACTCAATTTTTGCATCTTCTATTTCCTTTTCTGCATTTTCAAGTTCATCTTTTGCATCTTGTACTTCTTGTTTTGCTTCTTCTATCTTATCTTTGGCTTCCTTTTGTATATCTTCATGTTTACTTTCTGCTAATTTATCTGTTTGCACTTCTATGTTTTCTTGTATTTTTTCTATTTCTTCTATGTATTCATCAGATGTTCTATCAGTATTATTTGTACTTACCCTTGCGTAAATGTTTGTATATTCCTCCAAAGAAAATGCATCATCTAAAACTATTGCAAATCCCGAAACTGTTCCGTCTACAAGAGTTGTACTTCCCCTAGACATTGATACATACATTGGACTATTTGCAAATCCTACAACAGTATATTTTGTTGTTTTAAAAACATCTTTTAAATCCCCAGCTTCTGCATCAATAAACTCAACTGTTTCTCCTATTTTATATTCTCCAGATAATTTACTATCCAAAACTATTTGGTTATTTTCTGTTGGATATGTACCCTCAACTATTTCAAATTTATTTATTGTATTTTCTGTAACTTCTTTAGGTACTGAAATTACATTTATAACTTTCTCTTTATCCTCTTTTTCTACAACTACACATGTTGATTTTACTATTTCTATATAGCCGATATTCTCTATGTTTTCTATTTCTTTTGCATCATCTTCGTCAAAACCAACTGTTGACATTAAATTTAAGTCGTATATATTATAATCATTTATATATTTGTTGAAAGTACGTAGCATATCTGGGCTTGAGGCATTTATTCCAACATAAAAAGCAACCCCTAATATTACTATTGCAATAATAGAGATATATCTTTTTCTTGTTCTTTTTATTTCTCTTACAATATCTTTTAGATATGCTTTTTTCATTAAAATTTCCTTTCCTAAATTAGAATTCTACCACTCTATTTGGTCAATTGAAATTGGGTTTTGATTAATTCTATTTTCACTAACTTTTCCATTTTTTATTTTTATAATTCTATCTGCCATTGGAGTTATTGCTTGATTATGTGTAATTATTACAACTGTTATGTTTTTTTCTCTAGCAGTATTTTGTAATAATTTTAAAACTTCTTTTCCAGTATTATAATCTAATGCACCTGTTGGTTCATCACATAAAAGTAATTTTGGATTTTTAGCAATTGCCCTTGCAATAGAAACTCTTTGTTGTTCTCCACCAGATAATTGCCCTGGAAAATTATCAACTCTTTTTTCTAACCCTACTTCTTTTAGTACTTGCAATGGATTTAAAGCATCTTTGCAAATTTGGCTTGCAAGCTCAACATTTTCTTTTGCAGTTAAGTTTGGTATTAAATTGTAAAACTGAAACACAAACCCTATATCGTTTCTTCTATAAGTTGTAAGTTGCCTTTCATTATATTTACTAATATCTCTTCCATCTACTATTATTTGCCCATCTGTTACACTGTCCATTCCACCAATTAAATTTAAAACAGTAGTCTTTCCTGCACCACTTGGCCCAACAACAACTAATATTTCTCCTTTTTCTCCAGTAAAAGATACTCCATCTGCTGCTCTTACTTTTCCATTATTATATGTTTTCACAACATTTTTTAATTCTATGTAGCTCATTTTTCTCCTCCTAGATATTCAAAATATATTATCATAAAAATATGAACTCATTATGAATTAAAATTGAAAACGGAGTAGAACATAAAATCTACCCCCTTTTTATAAATTTTAAGTTTTCTTTTCAATTCTATATTCTATAAAATCATTTACAAGTATTTTTATAACAGCAATTATTGGTACAGCTAAAAACATTCCAAGTACTCCCAAGTACGCACCAAATACTGTTACTGAAAAAATTACTAAAATAGGACTCAATTTTAAAGCATTTCCTATAATTCTTGGATTTATTATGTTTGCATCTAATTGTTGTAAAATTACTACTACAATAAGCATCCATATTGCTTTAGAAAAACCTCCAGTAAATATTGTAATCAATGTTGCAATAGCAACTGCAATAATTGCACCAAAATAAGGTATTATATTAAATAGTCCTATCATAAATCCAAGTAGTATCCAGTATTTTATACCCATAATCCACATTGCAATAGATACAATAAATCCTACTATTATTCCATCTAATATTTGGCTAGATATGAATTTAAAGAAAACTTCATTTGCCTTTTCAAAATAGTTTCCTATACGTTTTGCAGTTTCTTTTTTAAACAATGCATAATTTAGTTTTCTTAAAAAAGCTAAAATTTGGCTTCGCTCTAATAATATATACACAGACATAATTATTGTTACAAATATATTAAAAATAGAAGTTGCAACACCTACTACACCTTTAATATATGCCGATATATTATCAAGACTTAAGATTTTAGTTATATCAATGTTTTGCAAATTTCTTATAACTTCTTGTATAGTTTCTTTTTTTACAATTGAATCTTCAGGTAAGTTATTTATATAATTCATTGCATTTTGATAATAGCCTGGCAAATTACTTGCAAGTTCCATTATGCTTTTCGATAGTGCAGGAATTAATATGTATATAACTAACATCAATAGCAAAACTGCTAATATATAAACTGTAATTACTGATAATCCTCTTGCCCTTTTACTAATAATTTTAAATTTTATTTTTTTATACAGTTTTTCTATTTTTTTACATGGTATGTAGAATAAATATGCTAGCAATATTCCCATTAAAAATGGCATTAAAATTGACAATAATTTTCCAAACCATATTGATATATCGTTAAAGTTATCTAATGTTTTATATACAATTATAACCGCAACTGCAAATGTAAACCAGTATATCCATTTGGTCCAATTTTTAATTTGTTTCATTTTTCTCTCCTTTTTTACTAATGTATATTAATATATAAATTGAAATTTATCTGAGAAGTGCGAAGTGGGATGTGGGAAGTGTGAAATTAGGGTAATCCTTACGTAGACTAGCCATAATAAGCACACCTCACACTTCACACCTCTCACCTCTCAAAAACAAATCACAATTTGTTTGTTATTTCTAACCCTACTGGGCAATGGTCACTTCCCATTACATCTGAATAAATATATGCGTCTTTAATATTTTTACTTATTCTATCAGATACTAGAAAATAGTCAATACGCCAACCAGCATTATTTGCCCTTGCGTTAAACATATATGACCACCAAGTATATGCCCCTTCTTTTTCTGGATAAATTTTTCTAAATGTATCTGTAAAACCGGTTTTTAAAAGCTCGTCTATTTTTCCTCTTTCTTCGTCCGTAAATCCTGCACTTTTTCTATTAGATTTAGGATTTTTTAAATCTATTTCTGTATGTGCTACATTTAAATCCCCACATATTATTATAGGTTTTACTTTATCTAATTTTTTTAAATATTTTCTAAACTCATCTTCCCATTCCATTCTATATTCAAGTCTTGCAAGTTCGCGTCCTGAGTTCGGTGTATAACAATTAACTAAATAGAATTTTTCAAATTCTAAAGTTATTACTCTTCCCTCTTTATCATGTTCTTCTTTGCCTATTCCATAACTTACACTAATTGGTTTTGTTTTTGTAAATACTGCTGTACCTGAATATCCCTTTCGTTCTGCGTAATTATAATATTCGTAATAGTCATGCAAATTCAGCTCTATTTGACCTTCTTGCATTTTTGTTTCTTGAATACAAAATATATCTGCATTTAGCTCTTTAAAAGTTTCTTCGAAACCTTTTTTATATATTGCTCTTAGGCCATTTACATTCCATGAAATTAATTTCATTTTTTCTCCTTTGCAAATTGTAATTTGTAGGGTTAATTAATTGCAAATATTGTAGGGGTCGCCGCCCTCGGCGACCCGAAAATATT
>CALXVD010000052.1 GCA_944391865.1 uncultured Clostridia bacterium | reverse complement strand
GAATATTTTAAAAAGAATTCTTTAAATTCTTCTATATTATCAAAGTCAGCATTAATAAAATCAATGAAAAAAGTACCCAATGGTTGTTTTAATACTACATAAGAAGTTTTAAACATATATTTAGAAGTTTTTTCGGAAAAAACAAGGGGAAAATAATAGATAATTTCTTGTTTTAAATCATTATTTATTAAAATTCCAATATGTTTAAAAACACTTGAAAGATATTCATAATCCATATTTTTTAACTCCTTTTTGTTTAAAACAGTATCTTTAAAAAATCTCAAAATGTGTTATATTCAAAGGATTGTCCAATTCATTGACTTTAGAGTAGGGGGAAAATATAATCTATTCAAGTTAAAAGAATAAGTCTTGGAAAAACTTCTTTTAGCTACATAGATATATAGTATAATTATAAATCCCCCTTTCACTACTCCTTTTCAAAGATTATACTATATGTCGCTAAAAAATGCAATATATAGGGCTTTTCAAGGAAAGCCCTATATAGAAAACTATGCCTAAAAAAGTGTAAACACTTTTTGAACCAAGGCAAGAGGAAGGAGGACATATGGTAATGTGGATAAAAAAACTCATATCCAAAATCTCTACTTTAATGAAGAAAAAACATTAACAGAGATTGCAAAAGAATTAAATACATCAGTTAGTTACATATCTAAAATATTAAGAGCAAACAAATTGTATCTAATTGAAAAAGAAAAACGAAAGAGGGAAAATTTAAGCAAAAGAAGAATTAAGCAAAAAGAAATTATATATAAAAATAGAAAAAACAAAGAAAAGGATTTATCATATTATGAATTAAAATCAGCACATGAACAAGCATCAAAAGAATTATCAAAATCAAGAAAATTAGGAACAGAAGCAATTAGAAAATGGTGTGGAACTTCATATAAATATAATAAGAAGAAAAATAGGTATGAGTTTCAAGAAGATAAATCTTTAAGATCACTAGATTTACCCAAATATATAAAAGCATAGGAGGAGAAAATGGAACAGTTAATTAGTAAAAAACAAGGGATGTGTTATGCTGCACTTACTCTAGATTTACTCTATAAAATGAAAATAAAAATCACCCCTGAAATATTCGCAGAACAAATGAAATTGACCTATGATTTATATGAGCAAGATGAAGTTGAAAGAGAATATGAACTAATGAAAGAAAATAATAAAATCTTTAATAAAGACATAAGTGGCAGAGCTAATACTTATATAATTAATATATTTGAAACAAGTACACAACAAAAACAGGCAGTAGAAAGATTTTGCAAAAATTCTAGTCTTGAATTAGGAAAAATTTATACAGCTCCAATTGGTGAAAATGCAGATAAATATTATGAACTTATTAAAGATATTAGAAATAAAGCAATGGATGTTTTAATCATAACTATTTTTTCTATATATGCAATGTCACATGAAGAATGGGCAATAATAGTTAAGCTATGTAGAAGAAATGATATAAATATAGTTGAGATATAAGAGGTGTGAAATGATTACGGTATTAAGTTATATAGGTACATTTATTGCAGGTGGCTTATTTACTTTATTTTTGCATTGTTGTTTAATAATAGGTAAAGATGCAGATAACGATATTCAAAAATAGGTATATTTTAAAATTTTTTCTCAAGTTCTAATTGAAAGTTTTTTTGAGTATAATACTATGTATTAATATCATAGATGGAGGAAAAAATATGGATGAAACTTTGAGTGTAGGATTATATAATTATAGAATTTTAGATGTAAAATCATTAAATAGGATTTGCAAAAAAATAGAAAATGCAATTTCAGTTTTTAATATCTACCCATATTTTGAAAATACAACAAATGTCTTAAATGTAGATAATAGAAATACTTTTGAAAGAATGTTATTAGATTATAAAGTATCTTATATAGATATAGTTGTATTTGATAATTTTCTATCATTAGGAAAAAGTGAAATAATACAAGGTCAATTATTAAAAAGATTAACGGATGAAAAAATACATTTTATCGTTCTTGATGAAAACATAGATTCTAATTCAGAATTAGGAAAAGAATTAATTTCTTTGAAAATAGCATATGCTGAAAAACAAAGAAATGAGTTAGCATCTAAGATAAGTTGAAGAAAAAATAATATATAAATGTTAAAAAGCCAGAGATGGCTTTTTTATTATGGAGGGAAAAATGAATAAGCAAGATTGTAAAAAATATATAAAAAGAGCATATAAAAATTTGATAAATTCAAATAAAGAAATTACTCCAGATAATATGGAAAAAGAAATGATAAAAGAAATAAAAAAACAAGGTTCAGAATATATTGCATATTCAAAAATTGCAGTTAGCAATATGCTTAATTCAGCAAATAGTTTGATAACCTTAAATGACCTATTAGAAGAAATAGATGTTCTTGTAAAAATATATCCTCATACACCTAAATTAAATAGATAAAGGGGATATATTTAAAAATTTTTCTCAACTTAATGATTCTTCTAAATTTAGTTAGAATATATATAAATAATATAGGTAGGGAGGATTAATGATATGAATTTAAAACATTTTTTCTACATACGAGTTGGGAATAAAGAACAATTAAATGATTATGAAAAAAGTAAAAATGAGATAACTAATGAATTATTTAGAAACTTTAAAATAAAAAAAACAGCAAGAATAAGAATTATACAAGGTAATAATTTCTATACAATTAGAAGAAAAGATACAAAAGATAATTACAAATATACAGTCTTTATAAATAAAAAAAGTCAAATAAAGGATTTAATAAAGGTATTTAAAAATGACAAGGTTAATATGGTAGTTATTGAAGATTTTGATTATAGGTTATGTAAAAAAGTAAATATAACACAGATACTTAATGAATTTACAGATTTTTATATAAAATGTATTAACCTAAAAAATGGAGAAAATAATTATATGTCAGAGGCTTTTAGAAATGAAATCTCTGAAAGAAATTTAATTTATTATTAAAGGTACATAGAAGTTTAGTTAATAGCTAGGCTTCTTTTTTACTATATTAATATTTATTTGTTATTATATTTATTTTTTTTCTTCATAAAATTAACAGAGGTGATTATTATACATGAATGAAATAAGCATTGGTAATATGATACAAATAGAACAAAAAGAATATAAGAATATGAAAACAAAAGAGTATAAAAATCTTACAATTGACAAGAATTCAGAAGAAGAAAAATTAGAAAAAGAAGATAAAGAAATATATACAATAAATAATACAGAATATACAGTTATATCAAAAAAGACGGAAAACAGTCTGGGAAAGGAAAAGTTAATTGATTTAATTGTAAATTATGCAATTCAAGAACTAAAACATCCTAAACAATAAATACTAAAAAGATTATAGACAATATTACAACTGATAAAGTATAATATCAGTAGTAATACTTGTTTATTTTTAGACAATTATACGGTAGGAGGCGTAATAATTGTGAAAAATAAATACAAGGTTGCAGGTTATTTAAGACTATCAGTTGAAGATGGTGATAAAGAAATTAGTGATAGTATTATTAGCCAAAAAAATATTATTAATGAAAAGATAAAGGAATTAGGTGATAAGTTTGAATTAATTGATTTTTACATTGATGATGGTTATACAGGATTAAATACTAATAGACCAAATTTCCAGAGAATGTTAGATGATATAGAAAGAAAAAAGATAAATTGTATCATTACAAAAGATTTATCCAGATTATCAAGGAATAATTTTGAAGCAAATTATCTTATTGAAATCTATTTTCTTGAAAAAGAGATAAGATATATTTCTATATTAGATGGTGTCGATACTTACAAAAAAAGCTCTAACAATGATATGATCCAATTTAAAACTTTAATTAATGACTGGTATAGTAAAGATATATCAAGAAAAGTAAAAGCTGGAGTTTGGGCGAGAAAAGAACAAGGACTATATGTTGCTGCTAAAGCTCCTTATGGATATAAAAAAGACGAATATAACAAAAATAAACTTATAATAAATCCAGAGGAAGCTAAAATAGTAAAACAGATTTTTCAAATGTATGATTCTGGGAAAACTATGGGAGATATCTCAAGAACCTTAAAAGAAGATAAAGTGTATTGCCCAAGTTATAATGGATTTGAAAAAAATAAAAATGGTGAATATGGATGGACATATTCTACAATTTCTAAAATACTAAAAAATAAAGTTTATTTAGGTCATACTGAATATGGAAAAGTTGTTATTTTAAGTTATAAATCAAAAAAAGTAAAACAAATACCAAGAGATGAATGGAAAATAGCTTTTAACACACATAAATCAATTATATCTGATGAACTGTTTGATAGAGTACAACACAGATTAGAGTTAAATAAAAGATGTAAAACACATACTCATAATTGGGTTTTAAATGGAATGGTTTTTTGCAATGAATGTGGTGAACCAATGCAATTAAAAGTCAGGTATAGAAAAGACAAAAAAACAATTTCCTCTATGAGATTATATTGTTCAAGCATATTACACAAGAAAGGATATTGTATTAGACAATACAAAGGAATCTCATTACAAACAATTACTCAAATTGTAATATATACATTAAACCAAAAAGTTAAAAATATTGTATCTTGTGATAATATTGCAGAATTTTTAGAAAAAAATTACAAAAATTTAGGATTTTTAGAGTATGAACAAGAACATAACGAACTAAAAAGAAGACTAGAAAAAACAAACAAAATTATAGCATCACTTTATAATGATTATAAAAATAACATCCTTCAAGAATATGATTTTAAAAAAATGTATAACCAAGAAATAGAAAAAAGAGAAAAAATTAATGAACAAATAGAAAAAATAAATCAAAAAATTCAAAATAAGCAGAATATTTCAAATAAAGAATTTAAAAGAGTTTCAAAAAAAGTAGCTGATGTTAAACAATGGAAAAGAGAACAGTTAGCAGATGTCATTGAAAGTGTTAAAATAGATAGTAATGATAATATATTTATAAATTACAGATATGATTTATTAGGAATGGCTTAATGAAAGAATATAAAGCTGGAATCTATTTAAGACTTTCAAAAGAAGATAAAGAAAAAAATAATAGCATAGATATGCAAAGGGAGATTACAACTGCTTATGCCAACAAACATAATTATAATATTGTTCAAGAATATGTAGATAACGGATATTCAGGAATATTATCATCTAGACCTAATCTAAACAGATTAATGATTGATATAGTAAGAAAGAAAATAAATATGGTCATTGTAAAGGATATGAGCCGTTTAACTAGAGATAAAAATATGACTTCATATTATACTGATATATTTTTTCCAGATAATGATGTTAGATTAATATCTGTGACAGAATATGTTGATAGTGGTGAAAGATATGAAATTGATGATGCTGTTGCATTAAGAGGGATTGTAAATCAAAGCTATTTAGAAGATATTTCTAGAAAAATAAAAGCAACTAAATACAATATGAAAAAACAGGGGAAATTTATAGAAGATAGTGTTGCTTATGGTTATAAAAAGGACGAAAATGACAAGCAAAAAATAGTAATAGATGAAAAAGTATCTTCAATTGTTCAATTTATTTTTGAAAAATATATAGAAACACAAAAACCTTTACAAATCGCTAATATATTAAACAATAAAAAAATTCAAACACCATCGCAATACTTTAATTTAAAAAGACAAGCAAGTTATTGGACGAAATCAATAATAAATAGAATTTTATCTAATCCAATATACATAGGAGCTATGGTATTAAATAAATATAATACAGATCTAAAAACTAAAAAGAAATCTGTTACAAGAAAAAGTGAATATGAATTAATGGAAAATACTCATGAAGCAATTATTCCAAAAGAAATGTATGATAAAGTGCAAATGTTAAAAGGAAATAGAAAAAAAGAAGATAATAAAATTTATCTACATTTGTTAAAAGGATTAGTTTATTGTGAACATTGTGGCAGAAAAATGACTTATAAAAATAGTAGTCCTGTTTATTTTCAAAACGGAAAAGTATCAGGCAAACAAAATGACAAAGGTTATTATATTTGTACTGAACATTACAGACATATAGAAATTTGCGATAAATTTAATAAAATAATGGAAAATGACTTAAAAAAAATAGTTCTATCAGAACTTTCTAAAAGGATAAAAGAATATAAATTAAAAAAGTATTCAAAAGAAATACAATCAAAAGTAGAAAAGCAAAATCCAGAATTAATCGCTTATAAAAAAATAAAAAATGAAATAAATAAAAAAGAATCTGATTTTAAATTTATGTATTCAAAAAAAGTCGAAGGAATAATATCTGAAGATGAATTCATAATACAATACAATGAATATCAGAATCAAATCAATAATTTAAAAAAGGAACTGGATAGGTTAGAGAAAAATAAAATTAATATAAACTTTGAAAAGCCTATACTTAATGCAATTATAAGTTTTGAAGATGTTAACAATATAGATAACATAACTTTAAAAAAACTTATAGAAAAAATTTATATAGGAGAAAATCAAAAAGTTAAAATTTGTTTTAAGGTGTAG
>CALXVD010000051.1 GCA_944391865.1 uncultured Clostridia bacterium | reverse complement strand
AATAAGAATGTAAAAATTAAGATTTGTAAAAACTGTGGTAAATATTTTATTCCACTTAAAAATACCGAAAAATATTGCGATATTGTATATTGTGAAAATGAATTATCTTGTAAAAAGGTTGGTGCTAATAACTCTTATTACAAAAAGAGAAATACTATTGAAGGAATTAGATTTTATAGAAATAATTATCAAAGAAGATTAATGCAAGTTAAAAGATCTAATGATGAACAAGTAAAAATAGCTTTTGAGAATTGGAAAAAACTTGCTAAAGAAAAAATTAAAGAATTTAATTTGAAGCAAATTTCAAGAGAAGAATTACTAGAATGGATGAAAGAAAATAAAGATATATAATTAAAAAGTCTATACTTACTTTGTATAGACTTTATTTTATTATATCTAATCCATATTGATATAATGTATTCATTAAATTGGGTTTCTTTTCTACTATTTCTCCATATAAGCTATCAATATCACTATTTACATTTTGAATTCTTTCAGTAAATAAATCTTGAATATTCCTAAATTCTTCAATAATATCTTCTGATAAATCTCCTCCCATTGTTTTCAACAATTCGGATAATCTTGTTTTTGTATTATTATTTGATTTATTAAAATTTAATATTGTTGTCTCTTGTAAATATCTACTATATTCTTCTACATTAGGACTAGACAATTTATATTGTTTGCATTCTTCTAAAATATTTTTACAATTATCAATATGTTCTTCTATAATATTTATAGCATCTTTTAGTACATAATCTTTGTACCAAAAAAATTTATAATTTATTTTTTGATCACTTTCTCTGTTTTTTTGATCATTAATATAAAAAGCAACTATAAATATCAAATTTATAAAACTTATTACCATTACTAAAACATCTGTCCAACTTGTGGTATCTATGACTATTTTATCACCAATTTCATTTGTAGCATTCACTTGTCCAATACACATAAACATTATAATTATACCAATTATTAAAATTTTCTTTATCATTTTTTATCACCCCAATGGATTAGCTTTATTTACCGCATCTCTTATGCCATCTTCAATATTCATTCTTATTAAGTCACTACATTTAAATTGGTATTTTTCTCTAAAATTTTTTTCTCCTAATTTTTTTATGCTATCACTAAACAAGCCCAAAAAGCACGAAGAATTAAAAGAATACACATCTTGTGCTATTTCAAATTCATAAGTCTCGTCATCTATATCTTTTTCATCTATTTTAAGTTTTTCTCTAAGCTCCATTCCCCTATCTCTACCCGAAATAACCTTTATATTTTGTGTTAACTTACTTAAATCTATATTTTTCATATTCTTACCTCCATCTGCTTTTCTATATATTCTTTATCTAAATAAAATTCCATACTTATCATAGTTCCAGGGAAATTTTCATCTATCCTTTTTACATATTTACTATCTGGTTTTTTAGCTAAGTCATTTTCCTCATTAAATGCTATTAGTGGTATTTTTTTGCCATTCACTATTTCTTCTTTTAATGTATATGTTGAATCAAATAAAATATAACCATTTCCACTTACTATTGCCATTATTGGATTATTGCCCTCCATATTTTTTCCAATATGCATAAAATTATTTATTAATTTTATAGTTCCTTTTCCTCTATCATCATTCACATCTACTCTTTTTCTACTAACGTTATATTGTAAAACATATAGCATCCATAAAGGTTCTTCGTTCCATTTTTTGTTAAATATATTGTAATGCTCTTTTGTTTTATTTTTTAACAATTTTTTTGTATATTCTGTAGTATCTTCTCTATTTAGTCCTTCATAAATACTATCTCCAAAATCAAATAATACTAATCTACATTTGCCATCTTTTCTATCTTTATCTATGTTAAAATGACCCGATGCATACCAAGTTGCTAATTCACCTGCATGTTGACTTACGTTATCTAAAACTTCACCTATCATATGTGCAAATTTACTTTTTCCTTGTGCCGTAAGTTGATAATTTTGAGTATTTAAACACTTATCATAGTATTGAATAATTTCATCTGTCATTTTTGATTGTTCCTGATTCTGTATTATATCTAATCTAACAGTATTTTTATTTTCTATTTTTGAAATTCCTAAATGCTTTACTAATCCACTTATTATAAAAATTTCTTTAGCTTCATCGGATTTTGGAACATTTCCTCTTGTATTTAAAGGTTTATTTAATATTCTTCTATATTTATAACCATTAAGTATAATTATATCTGTTACCGAAGAAGCACACAAGCCCAATTCTTCACATTTTGAATAATCCAAAAATAATTCTTGTACTTTTTCATCATGTATAGCCGTAAATATTTTCTTTAAAGTTTTTAATGATTCTTCTGGATTTGTAATTAAGGAAAATCTAAGTGGAATTTCTATAATAACAGTATTTTTATTTCTTTCTATTTTATGATAAAACTTTTTTAAATCTAATAATTTAACAACCTTGTTAGGAATATATCTTTTCTTCGCATTTTTTCCAGTTTTAACACCCTTTATATGGTGGTACTTTTCTCGATGCCTTTGTCTCATTATTTTATTTGTTTTATTTATTCCAAATTTTCTAATTTTATTTTTTCTTTTCTTATTCATTTCTATCCCTTGCACTAATCATTATTTTTTATTTTGCTCTTTAGTGTATTTGCTTTGTATTTTATCATAAAAATTATGATTTTACCATATCTTATTGATTTTTATTACATTTCTTTTAATTTCTTTATGTTTTTTATATATTCTTTTATTAATTTTATTGTAATCTTTGAAACTAGCTAAAAATAAGTAAAAATAGCTGGTAATTTATCAAAAAATACTATATAATACACATAAATACTCCTCCCACCCATAGGCATACTTGAAAGGAGGTGAAATAAGTAATGGCTGGGAGTATAGAAAAAAGAGGAAAAAATAGTTACAGGCTAACAGTATCTGAAGGATTTGACCTAAATGGAAAACCTATGATACACAGAAAAACAGTACACGGAACTAAAAAAGATGCAGAAGTGGAACTAGCAAAATTTGTTACTGAAGTACAAAATGGTTTAGTAATTGATGGCAAATCTCTCAAATTTTCTGAATTTACAGAAATATGGAAAAGAGATTATGGCTCAAAAGAACTTGCTCCATCAACATATAAAAGATATTGCAGAATGTTAGAAACAAGACTTTTACCATACTTTGGGCATTTCTATATTAACAAAATTAAACCAACTGACATTATGAAATTCTATGATTTACTGGAAAAAGATACTCAATTAGTTAGAAAAAAAGGTAACAATGGTTCAAAAACTAGAAAGCCCTTATCTGGTAAAACAATTCTAGAGCATCACAGATTATTAAGAGCAATGCTCCATAAAGCAGTTTATTGGCAATTAATAGTAGCGAATCCTGCTGAACGTGTTCAACCACCTAAAGCTAGGAAACCAAAAAGAAAATCTTATGATGATGAACAAACTAAGATATTACTAGAAAATCTTGAACTATTACCTAGCGAAGATACTAAATACAAAGTTGCAATCATTCTTACAGTATTTACTGGTGTTCGTTTAGGTGAATTAATGGGATTAGAATGGACAGATGTTGATTTTAAAAATGGAATACTCAGTATTAATCGTTCTAGTCAATATCTATCAGATATGGGAGTTTTTACAAAAGTTCCAAAAACAGAAAGTTCCATTAGAGAAATTGCAATACCTGAATTTATCATTTCTTTACTTGAGGAATATAAGTTATGGTATGAAGAACAAAAATCGATTTACGGCGAATTATGGACCGATTCTGATAGGTTATTTGTACAAGCAGATGGCAAACCAATGCATCCTTCTACAATTAGCAAGTGGTTTGTAAAATATGTTGGTCAAATAGGATTACCTGTAATTAATTTTCACGGATTAAGACATACAAATGCAAGTTTACTAGTTGCACAAAATGTTGATATAGCTGTTGTTTCTGAGAGACTTGGTCATGCACAGATAAGCACAACACTTGACTTTTATGTACATCCACTACTTTCTCATAATAGAAAAGCTGGATATGCACTAGAAAACTTGTTATTACCAACAAGGTCTTAATTTGAACTTTTTTCTAATTTTCACAAATTACAAATTTTCACGATAAAAAATAAAAGGCAACTAAATATATTTTTTAGATTTCCCATTGCCTTTTATTATGTTTAAAAAAGTATAAAATTTTAATGAATTTTTATTGATATTTAAGGCGTTTGAGGTATTTGTTTTACCCAATTTTTACCCAATTTGACATAATAGTACCATTTTTAAGCATTATTGCAACCAATTTTTAGGCAATAAAAAATCACTAAAACCGTTACAGTTCTAGTGATATATAAATTGGTTGCGGGGAGTGTGCAAGAAGATTGGTATATTGCACATTTCAGCACTTATTGGGGGCAATAATGGTAAAATAAATAAAAATATTTTAAAATAATTTATATTAAATAGATGGATTTTACTTAAAAATTCATCTATTTTTATGGGTTCCAAGGGCAAAGCCCTGGCACACGGAGAATTTTGGAACAAAGTTCTCTAGTGTGTTAGAGAACTTATGCGAGCAAAACGATTTTTAATAAATAATATTTATTATTATTTATTAAAAGGTTGTGAGCGTGTTCTCTTAAAGCAAGTAAATTAATTAAATAATATAATTAAAGGAGTGAAATTTTTGTGAGTTATGCAATTATAAGAAATGAAAAATACACAAAAGATGAAATGATTCAACTAGCTCCTCATAATGAAAGATTTAAAAAGAAATATTCAAATAAAAACATAGACTTGTCAAAAACAAGTCAAAATTATCATTTAAAACGACCACAAGAAAATAGTTATCTAAAAGAATACCAAAGATTAATAAAAGAAAATAATTTAAGTCAAGGACAAGTTCATAAAAATAGCATTTATGTTTGTGAAGTAATTTTAACTTCTGATAATACTTTTTTTAATACAATTGGTAAAATAGAAACAAAAAGATATTTTGAAGAATGTTTTAAATTTATGACAGAATATAAAGGAATCGGAAAAGAAAATATATTATCTGCTGTTGTTCATTTAGATGAAGAAACTCCACATATGCACTTAGTATATATACCAGTAGTAAATTCAAAAGATAAAAAAGGAAATAGTATACGAAAAATATCTGCAAGTGAATTTTGGAAAGGTAAAGATAGTTATAAGAAATTACAAAATCAATTTTATAAATATATTACTGAAAAGGGATTTAATTTAGAACGAGGAAAAGAAAATACAAATAGAGAACATATATCTACTGATGATATGAAGAAATTAACTAACTTTTATAATACAAAGCAATTAAAAGAAAATTTAACCAAGCAAAAAGAACAAATGATAAGTTATGAAGATGTTCAAGATTTTTATAAATATGAAGATTTCACAAAAGACAATATAGATAAAAAATTAATTTATCCTATATTAAAATATAATAATAGTTTGGTAAAACAAAACCAAGATTTATTACTAGAGTTATCCAAGGTTAAAAATGCAAAAAAATATTATTCAGATTTACAAATACAAAATAATCAAATCATAAAAGAAAATCAGGAATTAGAAAATAAATTAAAAATGAATAATATTGAATTAAATGCTTGTTATGACATAATTAAAGAACTTCTTAATAAAAATGAAAAAATACAAAAAATATTAAAAGATAAATTAGGAATTGAAATAATAAATGATAAAAATAACACAATAAAAAATTTATATAAATAATCATATAAAAAAGTAATTGAAAATTAATATTTTATAGTTAATTCTCAATTACTTTTCTTTTTTGTCCATTCTTTAGCTTCAGCTTCTTTAAATCTTTCATCTGCGAAAAATTCAGATAAATTAGTTCCTAAACCTTCACATATAAATAATAAATTTTCTAGTCTTATTGTTTTTGTCTTTCTTGTTAAAAACATCGCTATTGTAGAACTATATACACCAGAAAGATTTTCTAATTTATATATAGTAATATTTTGCTCTTGCATTAATTCTTTTATTTTTACAGCAATTAAATCAGAAAAATCCATATTAATCACCACTTTCTTCCCTATTTTTTTATTTTAGCAAACTAGCAATCCAAAATCGCTCAATAAATTGAGAGAAAGTTGCAAATATAGTTCAATAAATTGAGAGAATGTGCTATTATAATGTAAAAGGAGTTACGATTAATATGGAAAAATTATTTGAAAATTATACAAGTAATGATAAACAAAATATTGTAGAAATAATTAAAAAAATAGAAATAAGAAACAAAGAAATTGAAGAACTTAAAGAAAAATTAGAGAGTTATTTTAATTTTGAAATAGCTGATTATATTGTAAGTGATATATTAGAATGTGAAAACTATAATCATGTTTGTTTAATGATAAATTTAGCTGTTGTAAATAATAGAATTTCTTTAGAAGATAGTATTATTTTAAAAAATGGACTTAAAAAATTGTTTAAGATAAATAGTTCATTTAATAAATTTAATAAAGATAATTTTATAATATGAAAGTATACAAAATGGTTAACTAGAAATTATTTGATTTTTGTGTTATAATTACCAAAACAAATAGTAATTTGTAAAGGAGGTATTTATGGGAATAGAACATTCGCAAAATTATTTACATAGTAAACAACTTGTAGC
>CALXVD010000050.1 GCA_944391865.1 uncultured Clostridia bacterium | reverse complement strand
TTTCTATTTTTATACATCTAGGGTGAAATATTCGTTTCTAAACTTTTAAGGTGATTTTATCATAAATTAAATACAAAATTGTCTTACTTATGTTTACTTTATGCAAAATTTATAGTATAATTATTGAAGCATTTGGATTTATTCCAATTGTAATATTACGAAAGGAGGGTCTACACTATGACCCTACAAGAATTGTTGACATTTCAAGCTCCGACAGTTTCATGTCCCCCTTCCTTGCGGGAACTAGAAGTTGTGCTTCCAAATTCCTACAATTATGTAGGTCATCCCTGCATATTTATGGGGGTATTAAAGTATTACCTCCATTCATATGAATTTCAATGGGATATGCATACTTGTAATGTGGATTATAATAATTCCTCATCTCAAGATAATTTGTATATTTCATTGAAATTGGATGAAAAAATATATTTTGTATTGGAGGAAACGAATAACTTCTAAAAAAAGGGAGTTGTTACTAAAAAGTAACAACTCCCCCTTTTTTTTTACTAAAATTTACACTAATCACTATTTTGCATATTCTATTGCTCTTGTTTCTCTAATAACATTAACTTTTATTTGTCCTGGATATTCCATTTCTGATTCTACTTTTTGTGCAACTTCTCTTGCCATAATAACCATTTGATTATCTGATATTTTTTCTGGTTTTACTATTAGTCTTATTTCTCTTCCTGCTTGCACAGCAAAAGATTTATCTACTCCTTCAAATGAATCTGCAATTTCTTCTAATTTTTCTAGCCTCTTAATATATGTTTCTAATGTTTCTCTTCTTGCTCCTGGTCTTGATGCCGAAATCGCATCTGCTGCCTGTACTAATACTGCTTCTACTGTTTTTGGTTCAACATCTCCATGATGTGCTGCAACTGCATTAATTATTAAGTCATTCTCTTTATATTTTTTTAATACATCTACACCTATTTCTACGTGTGTTCCTTCCATATCATGGTCAAGTGCTTTTCCTATATCATGCAAAAGCCCTGCACGTCTTGCAATTTTTGGATCCAATCCTAATTCTTCTGCCATAATTCTTGCAAGGTTTGATACTTCTATTGAGTGATTAAGCACATTTTGTCCATAACTTGTTCTATATTTTAATTTACCAATTAACTTTACCAAATCTGGATGTAATCCATGTACTCCTGTTTCTAAAACGGCTCTTTCTCCTTCTTGCTTAATTATATTTTCTACTTCTTCTTTTGCCTTTTCAACCATTTCTTCTATTTTTGCAGGATGAATTCTTCCGTCTTCAATTAAGTTTTCTAGAGCAATTCTTGCAACTTCTCTTCTTAATGGATCAAACCCTGATAGAATAACTGCTTCTGGTGTATCATCTATTATTAAATCAATACCTGTTAATGTTTCAAGAGTTTTTATGTTTCTTCCTTCTCTACCAATGATTCTTCCCTTCATATCATCATTTGGAAGTGCTACTACTGAAACTGTTGTTTCTGATGTATGGTCTGCTGCACACTTTTGTATAGCATAACCAATAATTTCTCTTGCGTTTTTTGTAGCATTTTCTTTTGCTTTGCTTTCGGCTTCTCTAATAAGCACTGCTTTTTCATCAGAAAGCTTTTTATCTAGTTGTTCTAATAGCATTACTTTTGCTTCCTCTTTAGATAATCTAGAAATTTCTTCTAATTTTCTTGTTTGTTCTTCTTTTATTTGTTCTAGTTTTTTTGTTCTTTCTTCGTTATCAAAAATTTTTCTTTCTAAATCTTTTTCTTTGCGTTCTAGATTTTCAGAACGTCTTTCTAGGTTTTCTTCTTTTTGAATCATTCTTTTTTCTTGTAGTCCTATTTCGCTTCTTCTTTCTTTAATCTCCTTGTCAAGATCGTTTCTTGATTTTAAAATCTCTTCCTTAGCTTTTAAAATTTCTTCTTTTCTTGAATTTTCAGCTTCTTTTTGAGCATTTGCAATTATTCTTGATGCTTCGCTTTCTGCTCCTTTAATTTTAGATTCCGCTGTCTTTTTTCTTAAAAACATACCTACTGGTATACAAACAGCTCCTGAGATAAGAAAGGTGACTACAGCTACTAGTATTTCACTCATAAATAATGCACCTCTTTCTATTTAATTTTCAATGTTCAGATTAATATATATAACTAAATAAATTCTTTTTAGAATATAAAATTCTGTACTATTCTATTTTACATTGATTATTTAAAACTGTCAAGGTGTAATTTTTTTAATCGTCTCACTTCTCTTTACATAATTTCATATAATATATGGATACACATAAGAGGGGAGGCATTTAATAATGTTATTAGTTGGAAAAAAAATAGGATTTGCATTAACTGGTTCCTTCTGTACTTTTGAAAAAACAATTCCCCAAATTTCTAGGCTAATAGAAGAAGGTGCAGATGTTCTACCAATTATGTCCTTTAATAGTTATAATTTAGATACTAAATTTGGAAAATCAAAAGATTTTATTGAAAAAATAGAAAGTATTACTGGGAAAAAAATAATTCATACTATTCAAGACGCAGAGCCAATAGGTCCTAAAAAATTAACTGATGTAATGGTAATTGCTCCATGCTCGCGGAAATACAATTGCAAAGCTTGCAAATGCTATAACAGATACACCAGTACTTATGGCTGCAAAATCTCATTTAAGAAATGAAAATCCTTTGGTTATAGGCATATCTACTAATGATGGACTTGCACGGTAGTTTGGAGAATATTGGTAAAATGCTAAATAAAAAGCATGTATATTTTATTCCTTTTAGACAAGATAACCCAATTACTAAACCTCGTTCATTAGTGTTTGATCCAAAATATATTTTGGATACAATTTTAAAGGCACTTGATAGAGAACAAATTCAACCTATTTTATTATAAATTTGGTTTCTTAAATTTAAAAAAATTACAATTACCCAGATTATAGGATAATTGTAATTTTTATATTTATTATACTTTAGTTTCGTCTGATTCTACTTTATTATTATTCTCCTCTTCAATATTTTGTTCTGGCATTTCTTCTACACAGTATTTATCAATTCTTTTCTTTTGCAATGGTATGCTAATTCCACTTGCAACAACTATACCTGCCCATAACATAAAGAATTTTCCTCTTGCTTCTTTTTCTGCTTCCTCCATTATTTCATCTGCCGTTTCTTGTGATAAGTATATACTAACATATTTGTATTCTGGACTATCTTTTACCTTATTTACATTACTTTTCAATGCAAATAAAAGATAAAATAAAGAAATTGCTGCAATTGCGATAATTACAATATTAAGATATGTCCTTATAGAATCTTGTAGTGTTTTTGGACATATGTACCTACTTACTGCATATTTTGTTGCGCCCCATATTCCTAAAAATACCCCTACCATACATATAATAATTCTTAATGTCATAGACTCATTTATTGCAAAACTCCCATCGCTAATTGCAAGCGAAACATATAGTATTACTAAATATAACCATGTAAAAGATCCTGCTACTTTACCTGGATCCCCAACAGATTTTTCTTTCTTTTTCATTTTCTCACCCTTTTTAATTATATATATAATAATTTGATATGTAAATACATTTTTTTACAAATAGCAAATGTTTAATGTACTAGTTGCGGATAATTTATTTTAACATTTGTTCCATAAAAATGTTCAAAAGGTGTATGTTTTTCTTCAAATGTGCTTTGTCCCTTTAGAAAGTATACATATTTTATTTCTTTCAATTGCTCAGCGCTAGGATTTCCTTTTATAATTGGGTCATCCCATGTGCAGTCTACTCCGTACCAGTTTCCGTTTAATTCTACATAGTTCCAAGCATGATACTCTTCTACATTATCCTCTATTGCGCTCCCTTGAATTATTATTGAATTAATATTTAACTCATCCAATAAATATTTAAAAGCTTTTGCATATCCTGCACAAGTTACATTTTTCTCTATTAGCGCACCATAAATATTACTTCTGTTTAATTCTTGCATAGTTTGGTCATATTCTATATTATCTATTAGCCAATTGTGAACATATAAAATTTTTTCATAATCTGTTTGCAAATTTTGTGCATTTATTTGGTTAATTATTTCACTTTTTACATTTTCAACTTCTTGTATAGCATTTAAAACATCTTGCTCGTTTTTAAAATCTTGCATTAAATAGTTTTGGTTTTCATTTGCATTTTTTAAATAGACTTTATGTATTCCTTCTGAATTTCCTTCATAAAATAATGTTAGTTTTGATGTATCTAAATAAAATAATTCTGGGTTATCATATTCAAAAGCATTTACTGCAATTGAAAATGTTGCTTGCAAAGTTTCTTGATTTTCTTCTGTTTCAATGATTTCACCAATTTTATTTGGTAAATTAATTATGCTATTCCCCTTCTTTAAATTATCTTTTTGGTTTTCTAAACTCTCATATATAAGTTTTGAATATTGTTCCAGTTGACTATAGTAAAAATCATTTTGAACATTTGTATTCTCTTCCATTTGCTCATTTTTAGAATCTTCTACTGAAGGCATAGAAACAATTATTTCATTTTGGAAATTATCTTCTGGAACAGTAATCAAATCAATTTCATCTTGTGCTATAGAATTTGCAATTTTAATAGTTTCCTTAGTACCATTTATGTCTTTATATATGTATAAAACAAAAAATATTATAGTTATAATTAGTAAAATTAAAATTATGCTTAAAATAAATGTTCCTAAATTGAATCTTTTATTGTTCATAAAGCCCTCCTACTATTAGTCTTTTGTTTTTAAAAGTATTAAAATTCCGTTTTTTAAATCTATTGTAGCTATTTCTTCTTTTTGTTCGTTACTTACTCCTATACTCTGCCCTATTTCTAGTACCGCATCTTCTAAAGGATATTTAAATCCCTTTAGTGTTACTCCTTCTACTTTTGTAGTAAGTGGTAATAAAGAAATATACTTAAAATTATTATCTTTTTTTAATATAGTTTTTTTGTTTATCAATTTAATTATATTTTTTTCATCTATAATTTCACAAGCAATATTTTTTTCTAAAGCCTCTTTTAATACATTTATATTTGAAATTGTGTGGTCTATTCTTGTTCCAATTGCACCTAATATTACTATGTTTGTACTTTTTAATTCTATTGCAAGTTTTAATGCCATATGTGTATCTGTAAAGTCTTTTTCTGGATTTAGTTTTATAATTTTTATATTATCTTGATTTAAATATTTATCTAAAATTTCTTTATTAATAGAATCAAAATCTCCAATTATATGGTCTGGCTTTATATTACATGCATCTAATATTTCTACGCCTCTATCTGATGCAATAATATAATTAATATTATTTTCTCGTACTGTTTTTTGTAAAAACTTTTTATTTATGTTTCCACCGGTTACAATTAATGTTCTTATCATTTTTATTATCCTTTCAATTTAATTATATATTATGCGTTTAGCAAAAACAAGGGGGAAAAAGGGGCCTCCACCCCCTTTTTCCCCCAATTCGACAAATTGAAGTTTATTTTACTAATTCCATTGTTTCTTCTGCTATTTCTAGTTCTTCGTTTGTTGGTATTACATACATTTTTATTTTTGAATCAGGTGTACTTATTATTCCTTCGTACATTTCATCTGTGTTATGAGAATTATCAAATTTTATTCCAAATTCTTCTAATCCTTCTACGCATTTAGATAGTACGTCTGGATTATGTTCTCCTATTCCACCTTCAAAGATTATTGCATCTACATGTCCTAATACTGCCATGTATGAACCAATATATTTTTTTACTCTATATGCAAACATATCTACTGCAAGTTTTGCTTTTTCATTTCCTTTTGCAATTAGTCCTTTTAAGTCTCTAATATCTCCTGTTATTCCAGAAATTCCAAGCAAACCAGATTTTTTATTTAATATTGTCATCATTTCATCAATATTAATATTTTCTTTTTTCATAACAAATTCTAAAACAGCAGGGTCTAAATCTCCTGATCTTGTCCCCATAACTAGTCCTTCTAGTGGTGTTAGTCCCATTGATGTATCAACACACTTTCCATTTTTTACTGCTGCTATACTTGCACCATTTCCTAAATGGCAAGATATAATATTTATATCTTCTTTGTTTTTTCCTAATACTTTTGCAGCTTGCTTTGTTATATATTTATGTGATGTTCCATGTGCTCCGTATCTTTTTATTCCGTATTTTTCATAATATTCATATGGTATTGCATATATTGCTGCCTTATCTGGTATTGTAGTATGGAAAGATGTATCAAATACTAAAACTTGTGGAATATTTGGCATTATCTTTGTGCAAGCATTTATTCCTTGTATGTGTGCGGGGTTATGAAGTGGTGCATATTCTATTGCTTTAGTATATTCTTCCATAACCTCATCTGTAACTATAACAGATTCAGTAAATTTAGGTCCTCCATTTACTATTCTATGTCCTATACCATTAATTTCTGATAAATCTTTTATTGCTCCTATTTTTTCATCTAATAAATATTTTACTACTTCTTCGAATGCTACTGTATGGTTTGGTAAGTCTAATTCTTTTTTAAATTTTTCTCCATTTTTATTTTTGTACTCCACAAAAGGACTTTCTATTCCTTTTACACCTATTCTATCGCATTTTCCTGATGCTAGAACTTCATCATTTGCCATATCTATTAATTGATATTTTAAAGATGAACTACCACAGTTTACTACTAAAATTTTCATTTATATTCCTCCTATTTTTATTTATTTAAAACAAATTGTAATTTGTAATACAAATTTTTTGGAACGATTGTAGGGGTCGCCGCCCTCGGC
>CALXVD010000049.1 GCA_944391865.1 uncultured Clostridia bacterium | reverse complement strand
TTGCTATTTTAACATGTTCAATAATGTAATAAAATTTACTACATTTAAAATTACTGATATTACCAATGCTATTAAAATAACTTTATTAACTTTTTTATCCCTATCAATATTCATTTCTTTATACAAAATATCATATTTATTTTTTAATTCATCGTAAATTTCTTCTAACTCAAATACTTTTCTCCATTTTTTATAAAAAATTGTTCCTGTTACGGAATTTGTTATTTCTTTTAGCAATATTTCTTTTGTAAATTTAGAAAAGCATTCTCTTAGTTTACCTATATCTTTTTTATTTTTGAAATCATTTTCTAGTTTTTTTAAATAAATTCTTTGATATAAACTAATAATTAATGTATAAAAATAACTATTCTCATAATCAAATAATAATTTTGTATAATTATTAATGTCTATACCAGACGCCATTAGGCTTGCACTTTGTTTTGTAAATCCAAATTTCGCATATCTAAACTGCTCTATAGTTTGAATAGTATTTTCTAGTTCTTCAGGGTTAAAATCTAATGTACTATCCCCTGATAATACATTACTAAACTTTAAAAAATCTGTTTCTAAATCTTTAAAATCTTCTTCACTATTCCAATTATCTTGGTCTATACAAGCATATGTATATGCAAAAAATCTTTTATTATATAAGTCAATTTGTTGGGTATTATTGTCTATTCCAGTAATTTTGTCTATAAAATCAGAAAGCTCTGTCATGTTGTTAAATTTATCTGTTTGAATTTTTATATTACTAAATTCTTTTAGTTTTGTAAAATCAGAATTTATATCTTTAAACTTAAAATTAAAATTTAATACATCGGAAAATTTATCAGTATTTTCAACATTCGTTTTTATTATAAAAAAACAAATTCCTGTATCAAAACAAATAATTTCTATTTTATCTATATTAAAAAATATGCCATTACCTTCTTCTATTTTTCCTTGAATTTGCCTATCTATCGTATAATCAAAAATATTACAATAGAACTTTGAAAGAACTTTTGCTTTGATGGTATTAGACATATTATTAAAATTTTGCACTTTAACTTTATCGAAAGAAAATGTTGGAAAAAAATATTCCCTTACATTTTGTATAAAATAAGAATATAAATTTAAATCTCTTTCCTTTTCAAAAATTTTTAGATTACATTTTTTATTTTCCAATAAAGTTAATAAATATTTTTCATATTCTTTACTATTAATTATAAAAGGTTTTATAAAATATGTGTATTGATACTTTACTTTTAATTCCATTTTTTCTCCTCTTTAGTTTAATATAAATTGGAAGTGAGAAGTAGGATGTGGGAAGTGTGAAACTAGGGTAAGCCTAACAATGCTTAGCCCTAAAAAGCACACCTCACACTTTGCACCTCACACATCACTAAAGCAAATCACAATTTATTTTTGATAATATAGTCCGTTATCACTTAAGTGCCATTCTCCAATAAAGTCTATATAAATACTACTATCTAAATTAACTGATGGCTCTTTTGAAACTACGCCAGCTTTATCTATGCTTCCCCATACACCATCTTTCTTTACAGCTGCATATCCACAAGAATTTTGCTCTGTTGCGTCATCGTATATATAATCTATAACAACATCTCCAGTTTTATTTACATATCCATATTTTCCATCTTTCTTACTTAAGAATAAAGTGTTTTCTGTTAATAAATCAGATGATTTTTTCTCCTCAAATTTAAAGTTATAATATTTATATTCGTTATCTATATATGCCTTTATATATCCTTTATCAATATTTATTTCTGATATTATTCCAGATATTTTTTGTGATAAGTTACTATCAAATATTACTGTTTCTGTAGCTGTTTTATCTGCTTGTATAAAGCCTCCGTTTTCCACATACACCATATTTTGATATTCGAAGTCTATAATTTTTTCGTTTTCTGAATTTATAATTCCATATTTATTATCCTTTTTTGCGATATAATAAATTGAAAAAGCGTATTTTAAATCTTCATATTCAAAAGGTATTTTTTCTTTTTTATTTGTATCAACTACTCCGTATTTTCCATCTTTTACAACTACAAGTTCTTCTCCTTTTGCTTCTGTAATATCGTCATATCCTCCATCAATAACAATTGAACCATCTTCAACATTAATTACTTTCCATTCTCCTTTTTCTTTTATCGCATATAGGCTTGAACTATTTAAATATTTAACCATTTCATACTTTGGTTCTATTAAAACTTTACCACTTGTACTAATTAAACCATATTTATTTTTATCACTTACTATAATATATTCATTTTTATATCCCTCTTTTAAAGTAAGTATATTAGAATATTCCGTATTTATAATAGTCTGACCCTTTTCATTTACTAAACCTAATTTTCCATCTTTTTTTACTAAAAAATTACTTTGAACTCCATTTAATGCTGTTATTTCATCATATTCACAAGCAAGTATTTCTTTTCCATCAAAATCAATTAGACCATATTTTCCGTTTTTACTTACTCTTAAAACGTTATCTTCATACCAAATATTTTGCTTCGAGTCAAAATTATCTATTGCTTCTATGGTATCATAGCCTGTAAATATTTCCTCATTTTTTTCATTTAAAGCTTTTGTTTTATATGTACCGTCTTCATCATTTACATCATATGTACAAATAAATATAGGCTTAGAGTGATTTGGAATTGCAACGATTTCATCATATGCCATGTCTATTACAGTTTGTCCATCGTTGTTTATTACTCCGAATTTTCCATTATCATAAGCAGTATAATATGTATAAGTTTTTACTTCTACTTTTTCCCCACTCTTTTTAACTAAGTTAATAATAGAAAAAATTATCATTACTAAAACTGCTAAAGCAACTAGTACGCCTATTACTTTTTTTATATTTAGTTTAGGCTCTGTATCATATCTTCTACCTCTACTACTCATTTGCACTCCTCCTATAAATATTCTAATATATACACTATTACTATATCATAATCGACTTGTTTTTCCAATAATTTTCATATAGTTTTTTTGCCGTTTCCGGTGTATCTTCTCCTTCTATACTTTTTACTGGCGCAAAGTCTTCTTCTCTCTTTCCTCTTAGTATAGAAATATCATCAAAAAGTCCAAAACTATCAAATACAAATTTTTCGAACTTATATGCATTAGGTTTTTGTGCAACAACTAATTTTCCATTTTTATCTATGTAATCTGCTTTTTTAAATGCAATATGATATTCTAATTCTTTTGTACTTGCCCTTTTAATTGCTTCTATGCTAAATAAATTACACATAATATGAGATTCTCCAAAAACTAATTCTCCATTATCATCTGTAATTGAAGCTATTTCCTTTGGTAATTCTGTATATTCAATTACCTTTATCTTGCTGTTTTTCTTACATAATACTCCAACTTTTTCATCTGGACTTCTTTTTAAAACTGTTCTAGTTCCTATTTGATGATTATTTTTTGCAGTTAATCCTAAAAGCAAAACATCAACACATTTTAGTAGAATATTATCAACAGAACCTATAAATACCCACTCTATACCCCTTTTATCCATATCAGCAATAACGCCTTTTTTTAGCATAAAATTAAATATTCCACCATTACCATTAGAAGCCTCTCTTATAATTTTATCTTTACCTATTAAAAGCTTACCCTCTTCATTAATTAATGGAAGTTTTCCTTGCTCAAAAACGTATACATATTCTTTTGGATAACCAAAATAATTTTTTTCTGCTAAAAATTTTATAGTCTCTTCATTATTTTCATTACTTGTCATTATGTACCAAGGAATTATGACATTATATTTATTGCACGCCCTTTTCAACGTATCTACTATAATTTCAAATAAATATTTAGGACCATTTTCAAACTCTATTTTATATGTTCCCTTTGGAAATGGATAGCCGAAGTCTTGTTCCTTGTCCTCCAGCCATAGTTGCCACAGCATATTTATTGCTTTTTATAATTTCTTCTCCTATATTTTCATACTCACTTAAAACCTGCTTTTCTACTCTATCTGGGTTAAAAGCAGTTATAGGTTGTAGTTCCTCTAAATCTACATATAAAGCTTCATAAGTCTTTTCTTGCAATTCTTTTAATTCTTCAAAATCTATTCTTAAAACTTGTTCTATTATTCTTTTTCTACTTGTTTCATCTGTAGAATTCATAAACTTAATAATATGTTCTTGATTATTTTTTCTTAATATTTGAACCGCAGTTTCATAATTAATATCCATTTTTTAGGTCCTTTCTTGCATAAGCTAATTACTTACATAATATAACATTATTTTTACTTTTTGTCTACTATTAATATTTTGTTGTTATATATTATGCAAAAACTAATATATATGTAATTAGAGGTGTATACATGTACAAAGTTAAACTTATAGTATTTAAAATAAAAAAAATATTTATCCCTATTTGTATATGTTTATTTACTATACTTTTATTACTATTTTCAAATACTAATCTTATTTCTGCAAAAAATGGATTAGCTTTATGGGCTAATTCTGTGGTTCCATCACTTCTTCCATTTTTTATTGCAACAGAACTTTTAAGTCATACAAATGTAATTTCTATTCTAGGAAAATATTTAAATAAATTTATGAGACCTATTTTCAATGTACCACGGAGAAGGAGCTTTTCCTTTTATTATGGGTATTATCAGTGGATACCCTATGGGTGCAAAAATTGTATCTAACTTCAAAAAACAAGGTATTTGTACAAAAGTAGAAGCAGAAAGAATGCTTGCTTTTACAAATAATTCTGGTCCTTTATTTATAATTGGTACAGTTGGTGTTGGATTATTTAAAGATACAACTACAGGTATTTTATTGTTTATAACCCATATTTTAGCTTGTTTAACTGTAGGTTTTCTATTTAGATGGTGGAAATTTTCAAGAAAAAGAAATACAAATGAAATAGATGATTCTTTTTCTTATCAAGCACCTATTTCACTTGCTAATCTTGGAGAAATTTTAGCTTCATCAATAATGAGTGCAATTAATACTATCTTTTTAATAGGTGGATTTATTGTACTATTTTCTGTAATAATATCTATCTTAAATGCTAGTAGAATATTAGAATTTGCTTCTGATTTTATTTCTCCTCTAACTGGTTTTTTAAATATTCCAGATAGTTATTCCAAAGGAATTTTAACAGGATTATTAGAATTAACAAATGGAGTTTCTAATATATCTGCTATCCCTAATAAAAATATTTCTATAAACATTATAATATGTGCATTTTTGTTAGGTTTTGGCGGAATATCAATTGCTTTGCAAATTCTTAGTATTATATCTAAAGCTAAAATATCTATAAAACCATACTTAATAGGCAAATTGCTTCAAGGCTCTTTTGCAGCCTTATACACTTATTTAATTTTAAATAATTTTGCATTTTTAAATTTAAATTTGTAAATTAGAATTTATGTAATTAAATTTGTTACAAGACGCCCATAAAATCTAGTTGAAAACATAAATTTATTGTGCTCCTCGGCTCAATACATGTTTTAGCAATTCTAACGGCAAATTGAACGAGCCTCTCGGTTTCCGCTTCCTCCCTCAATTTTCCTTAAGAATTGCACAAACACTCCAATCACATCCGGTGCTCATAAATTGATGTTTTAACTGATTTTATTACTATTCTATAAATCTCTCTGGAAACAAATTAAAAAATCAATTTTGTAATAGAAAATTCACTACATTTTTGGTTCGCATGTTAAATTAATTCCCAAACTTTTTATAACATTTAACTCACTTTTTTCTATTATATAAGTAGAATGTGCTTCTGCTCCTTTTAGTTTGTTTATTTTATTTAGTGCTTGTTTTATAACAGGGTTTGTTGCTGCACAAATACTTAAAGCAATTAAAGTTTCTTGTATATTTAAACAATAGGATGTTTTATAAGATGTCTTCTTTTTAGTGTTAAATATTGCTTCTAATACTTCTGGCGATAACATATAAACATCATCTGGAATTTTTGTTATTTCTTTTAAAGCATTTATTAGCATTGCACTTGTTGCACTTAAAAGCTCAGATTCTTTACCTGTTATTATTTTTCCATTATCTAATTTTATTGCAATTACTTCTCTTTTTTCTTCTTTACTTTTTGCTAATGCAACATCTACCACATCTCTTTGTTTGGTAGATAAATTTAGTTTGTTCATTAAAATTTCTATTCTCTCTACAACCTCTTTTGAACATAATTCCTGCTTATAATCACATAAAGCAGTGTAATATCTTCTTATAATTTCCATTTCTGCTGCTTTTCTTACTACTTCATCATTTGTAATACATTGTTTTATCATATTAACTCCCATATCGGTTGGAGAATTGTATATAGATTTTCCCATTATTTTAGTTAATATATTTTTTAATATTGGGAATGTTGATATGTCTCTATTATAATTTACAGCATTTATATTATATGCCTCTAAATGAAATGAATCTATCATGTTAACATCTCCCAAATCCGCTGTTGCCGCTTCGTATGCTACATTTACTGGATGCATTAATCCTAAGTTCCAAACAGGAAATGTTTCAAACTTAGCATAGCCTGCTTTTACACCCCTTTTATATTCATGATATAATTGTGATAAACAAGTTCCTAACTTACCACTATTAGGACCTGGTGCAGTTACAACAATCAATTTTTTAGTAGTTTCAATATATGGATTTTTTCCATATCCATTATCACTTACTATTAATTCAACATCACTTGGATAACCTTCTGTTGGTCTATGTATGTATGATTTTATGTTTTTTTCCTTAAGAACATCTTGCAATTTTTTAACGCTTTCTTCTTCTCTATACATTGTAATTACTACACTATTTATATCTATATCCATTTCCTTTAAATTGTCAATTAACCTAATAAGTTCCATTTCATAGCTTATTCCATAATCTGCCCTTATTTTACTTTTGTCTATATCCTCTGCACTAATACAAAAAATAACTTCCATATCATTTTTTAGTCTTTTCAATAGTTTAATTTTAGCATCTGGCTCAAATCCAGGAAGTACTCTGCTTGCATGGTAATCATCAAAAATTTTTCCTCCAAACTCTATATATAGCTTGTCAAACATCTTAATTCTTTCTTCTATTTTTTCTGTTTGTACTTTTAAATACAATTCACTATCAAAACCTTTTTCCATTTTTTCCTCCAAACAAAAATAGATTTAAAAATTGCCCTAAAAAAGAGGTTTTTTTTAAATCTACAATTTACCATTTAATTTTTACATATAGATATATTATCACTATATATTTGGTTTTGCAATATATTTTTTCATGAAACTTTTCGCTCGGAGGAAAAAATCCATGCAGTTGG
>CALXVD010000048.1 GCA_944391865.1 uncultured Clostridia bacterium | reverse complement strand
GCTTGGGAGATGATAAATATACAAGATTTAACTGAATGGGAATATAAATTCCTTAAATATTATTTAGATAAATTCAATGCTAAGTGGATGCGTGTTTTTAATAACAAGCATCCACTTTTAGCAACTAGAGTTGATTTATATACAGTTTACAAAAGGAAACTAAAACATCAGCCTATAACAGAAAGCTTAACATATTCAAATATGTTTAAGCAGTTAGATGAAGGAACATGGTATTTTATTCCTAATCTTCTAAAAAACAGTAAGGAGGATTGATAAATTGCCTAAAAAAACAAAGGTAAAAGCTAATAAAAATAAATTAAAAAAAGAAACAATGTTAGATAAAATAAAAAAATTTTTTAATAAATTTAAAATTGCAAAACCAAAAACTACGTCACAAATAATAAGAATGTTTTTCAAAGATTTTGATGAACAAAATTGTATTATGCAATTAGATAAAAATCATTATTCAGTTTGCTTTGAATATCAAGATATTTCATTTGCTAAAGCGAACTATGAAACACAAGAAAATATTTTTTTAAAGTGGGTTGAATATTTACATTCTTTTAACTATAACGATCATATTCAAGTTGTTTATGCTGGTAGGCCAGTCAAAAGATCTGATTATAAAAAAGATTATATTTATGATGAAGAAAAATTTAGTGGAAATGAAAAGAAAATTGCAAATGAATTTAATAGGTTAATTGAAACGACATTAGGAAATAAAGAGAAAATATTAAAAGAAACAAGACTAATTGTAATAACTACTAAAGCAGAAACTTTAAAAGATGCACAAGATATTTTTATGCAATATCAATTGAGAACAGAAGAAAAATTTAAGGAACTAAAATCTAAAATAAGAAGGGTAAGTATAGATGAAAGATTAAAAACTCTATACAATTTATTTCACAATGATTTATTAGAAAAGGATATTTTGAAAAATATAACTGAAATTACTAAAAATCATAATTTAAGTATTTATGATGTATTAGCACCAAAAGATGATGTTATATTAAAAGAAAAAAATTATATTAATATTGGAAATAAAAAATATGTAAGAGTTTTATATGTGGCTAGACTCCCAAAATCTGTAACGCCTAGATTTTATAATAGAATTACAACAATTGAAAATTGCAATATAATAACCACTTTAAATATAACACCAACAGACCCAGCAAAAGTAATTAAAATGGTAAATAAAAAAATAAGTGGTATGAAAACAGAAAGGCTTGAAAAAATAAAAAAAGCTAACAAAAACAATTATAGTTATGAGGCAGTAAAAGATGAAAAATTAGAAGATTCAATAAGAGATGCACAAAATTTAAGAGATGCTTTGCAAAAGAAAAAACAAAAATTATTTACTAATAATGTTTTGATTTGTATTCAAGCAGATAGTATTGAAGAATTAGATAAGACTACAAAAGTAATAAAAAGTATTGGTAATGAACATTTAATTACAATATATAATTTAGATTGGCAACAATTAGAGGGAGTTCAAAATTGTTTGCCTTTTGGATGGAATACTTTACAAATACAACGATCTTTGACTTCTGAATCTACTGCGATAAATATACCATTTAATACAAAAGATTTAATGCACCCAAATTCAATATATCATGGAATCAATTTGGTATCTAAAAATCCAGTATTTTGTGATAGAAAAAAATTGTTGAATGGAAACGGTTGTGTACTTGCAACATCAGGAGCAGGAAAATCATTTTCTATTAAAGTAATAATAGAGCAAGTATTGCTTCGCTATCCACAAGATGAGGTTGTGATTTTGGACCCACAACGGCGAATACCAGCCATTAATAGAGGCTTTTAATGGGCAAACATTAAATATAAGTACATCGACTAATACATATATAAATCCATTTGATAGTTCACTTCAATATGAAAAAGATAGTGATGATGCTTTAAATAACAAGATAGAGTTTTCACTTGCATTTATTGAATCAATTGTTTCTAGTAACGGACTTACTGGAGAACAAAAGACATTAGTAGATCGTTGTACTAAAAATATGTATGAAGAATATCAATTACATGGATTTAGTGAAGAATATGAGCCGGATTTTATAAAATTCTATGAAGAATTATTAAAACAGCCTGAAGAAGAAGCTAAAAATTTAGCATTAGTAATTGAAAGATATGTACTTCGGTGGTATGGATATTTTTGCAAAGAAAACAAATATAGAAATTAAAAATAGATTTATATCATTTGATATTTCAGATTTACCTCGTAGCATACAAACTACGGGGTATTTAGTTGTTTTAGAGCACATTATGAATAGATTAAAACGTAATAAAAATTTAGGAAAACACACATGGATTTTTATAGACGAATTTCATATTTTACTTGCTAATCAATATAGTGCTGATTATATTGCAAAAATATATAAAACAGGTAGAAAAGAAAATGCTATTCCTACAATAATAACTCAAAATATACGGAGATGTAATCAAAAATGAGCAGGGTTGTAAAATATTATCTAACTCTGAATTTGCAATGATTTTAAAACAAAAACCATTAGATTTACCAGCGATTTGTAAGATATTTGATATAAGTGATGAAGAAGCTAAGTATGTAATTGATAGT
Organism: uncultured Clostridia bacterium; assembly: GCA_944391865.1. Classification (GTDB taxonomy): domain Bacteria; phylum Bacillota; class Clostridia; order TANB77; family CAG-508; genus CAG-452. The sequence goes on along the minus strand of CALXVD010000048.1, from coordinate 4,912 downwards.
CCAGCAGGGCAAGGAATAATCGTATATGGAGAAGATAAAGTAGCTTTTAGAAATCAAATTGCTAAAGAGTTTTACATATATCAAATAAATCAAACTTCTAATATGCAAATTAGTAGGAGTTAAAAATGCCAAAAGAAAATGGAAAAGATGTTGCAAATTCATTAAGTGAATATTCAAATACGATAAACAAAGGTACAAATATTGCTTTAGATAGTGTTAACCAAATTAATAAATGGTATGAAAAACAAGTAGAAAAAATTATAGAGGGAAATACACAAAATTCAAGACTTGAAACAAATATAGATAATAACATTGTAGAAGAAACAGAAGAAAAAATAAATAAATTACAAACTAAAGTAGAAGATTATACCGAAATCCAAACTAACAATAAAAAGAATAATGTTACTAATCAAAATATAAGTAGATTAAAAACTCAAAAAGAAGATGAAACACTAGAAGATACTATAAAAAATGAAGAAGAAGTGAAAGAATTAGGAAATAAAAAAGGAAAAATAAATAGCAAAATTAGTACAGCTATAAAAGGTATGAAATTTATAAATAATACTGCAAATAAATTTATAAAAACAGGTAAGACATTAAATACTGCAACAAATGAGGGTGGACTAAAAAGTTTTGAAAAAAGTTCAAGCAGAATAATGACAAAACCAGCAAAGAAAGTAGCAGAAAAAGTAACATCAAAATTAGGAAAAGAAACTAAAAAGGTTGTAAAAAAGCAAGGGAAAAAACTTGTTAAGAAAACAGTAAATGTAGTAGAAAAGGCAACAAAAATTGTTGCAAAATTAGTGGCAGAAAGTATGAAAATGATATTATCAATGCTACCGTCTATTGCACCAATTATAATAATTATTTTAATTATTGCAGCAATAGGAAACTTTTTAAATTTTAAAACATCTGATGAAGCAGACAATATAAATTTTGATGAAATTTCAAGTTATATGATACAAATTGATGATCCGAATCTTCAAGCAATATATAATGAGTTTTTAAAAAATATGGGTAAGCCATACCTTATGGATCATAGTAATCTATCTTACGATACTTGTATGGATACCTATGATTGTTCTAGTTTTGTAATTCATTGTTTGGCACATACAGGAATAAAAACTATTCCAAATACTGGTGCTAGTGGATTATATTCTGATTATTGTAATCCAGTAGAAGTGAATAATAGACAAGCAGGAGATTTGATTTTTTTGAAAGATACTTATGATACAGGAACGCCTGGAGGTATTTCTCATGTTGGTATTTATATGGGAACATTAACAATAAAAGGAGAAACAGCAGAATGGATAATAGATACTGGTGGAAATCCAGAAGGAGTAAAGATTAGTAAATATAATAATGGTTGGTGGAATGGTAGCAATTTTTATGGATTTGGTAGATTAAAGTAATTAGATGGGAGGTTATAATATTTGAAAATAAAAATGATAAAAATGGGTATGGATATAGATGAAACAAGAAATCACAGAATAAGGGGAATTGTGCCTACAAGCGATGGTAAATATCTATTTATAGAAATAATGCAAGGAAGTAGACCAGATAGAAGATATACTTCTTGTTCTCAAAAAGAATATGAGAAAAAATATCCAAACCCAGAATATATTTTTTTAGATAGTTGTTTTAGAGTAGATATACCAGAAGATTATTTTAAAAATTATACAAAAGAGTTTTCTGCTTATAATAGAGTAGGATTATATGAGTATGCACATACAAAAGAAAATATAGTAAAAGTATTACAAAAGTTTAATAAAGATATAGAGGATATTGAATTAACAGACGAACGCTATATTGAAGAATTTTGTGAAGAAAATGGATTTTTTAGATTATATGATAGCAGATTAAAACACGAATATAAACCTATAAAAATTGAATGGACAGATTTAGATAAAAATGGTTATACTCGTGTTAAATTTTTATATACTTGTTATTCCGCAGATGGATTAAAATATCAAGAAGAACAGCAAACTGAAAGGAAAACACAAGATTTAATTAATGAATATGGAAAAGATTTAATATCAAATTTAATGACAAAGTATGTTGAAGAAAAGTGTAAAAATATAGATAATCAAAAAATTATAGAAAATTTTATTGAAGATAAAAATAAACTTTTTGAAGAAAATAAAAATATGGATTTAGCTGATGAGGTAGATATAGATTATTAAGTGAAAAAGCTAATCTTTTTTATAATGAAAATTATATTTATTACACTTGTTTTACTAATAGCAATATGCTTTGGAAATATGACTATTAGAATGAGTATATTAGTTTTAATGTATTCATTCATTATTTTTAGAATACTAAAGAAATGGAGGAATTAATTGGTAGTAGATATATATAATACAAATAAAAAATATAACATAATTTATGCGGATCCGCCCTGGCATTATACAGGTTGGAGAAAAGGTCCTAGAAGTGTTGAAAGACATTATCCAACAATGAAAGTAGATAAGATAATTGATATGAAGGATACAATTAAATCAATATCAGATGAAAATTGTATTCTTTTCTTGTGGGTAACGTTCCCTTGTTTAATAGAAGGATTAAAAGTAATGAAAGAATGGGGGTTCAAATATAAAACTTGTGGCTTTACATGGGTAAAAAGAAATAAAATTGCTGATACATGGTTCTTTGGATTAGGAGCATGGACGAGAGCAAATGCAGAACTTTGTTTATTAGGAACAAAGGGAAAAATACCTAGAGTTTCTAAAAAGGTTTCACAAGTAGTTGATACTCATATTGAAGAACATAGTAAAAAACCAGCAATAGTAAGAGAAAGAATTGTTGAATTGGTTGGAGATTTGCCACGAATTGAATTATTTGCAAGGCAAACAGTAGACGGCTGGGACTGTTGGGGGAATGAGGTATAAAAGGAGGAAAAACATTGAATATAAATGTACCGATATTAGAAAAAACACAAAGAAATATCACAGAAGAAATAAAAGTTTTAAGTAGTACAGATGTTGTTAATTTAGAACAAGTACAAGCGATTAGAAATGCAGTAAAAGAACATTTATTATTTATTGGAGTAGATAGAGGTAACAATATAAGAAATATAAGTATTTTAGGGATAGGATCTAATTGTGAAGTATTAATTGATAGTAAAGATATTATTAGAACAGCTTTATTATCTTGTAGTGAAAAAGTAATTTTAGTACATAATCATCCTTCAAATAAGTTAGAACCTAGTTCTGCCGATATACATATAACAAATGTAACAAATAATCTTTTAAAAACTTTTAATATTGAATTATTAGATCATATTATTGTTACAGAAAAAGAATATATAAGTATGGAAAAAATAAAAAAATTTAATAAAGAATTTACAAATGATTCAATAGAAAAAATGACGAAAAGTTTTCTATTAGAAGAAAACAAAAAACTAAAACAAGAAATTGAATATTTGAAAAATAATAAAGAAGAAATAGAAAATATTTCACAAGAAGATATTGATTATGATTATTAATAAAAGGAGGAAATTTATTTTGACAATTGACGAATTTTTAACAAGCAATAAAAACAGTTGTGAGTTAGATAGAGATTATATTTTAAAGGTTAAGTATAATGATAATATTGACTATATTTTTAAAACTGACTATGGAAAATTAGATTTTGATAAAAATTTAAAATGTGTAGGAATATTTAATAAAAGCAATAAAAAATTATATGGCTCTAGTTTTGAATTTAATAGTCCTTATAATAAAGAAAGCATGAGCAATTTTTATAGTGGAACAATAGGACAGATAAAAATAGATTTATACAAGGGAGCAGATAAATTATTAAATAATTATATAAAAGATAATCTAAAAACACTAAAAGAAATGGCAAAAGATTCTTTTGATAAATTCATATCTTCCAAAGAAGATTATGAAAGTATAAAAAAGGAAGCAGTTAATAAGTATATATATCATTCAGATAATAATCAAATAGAATTTAATATAAGTAGTTCTAAATATGAACGAAATAATGATATGCACGAATTAATAATGAGGTCATTAGAATTTCCAGAAGAAACTATGTATAATGTTTTTGAAGAATATATAAATAGTGAAGAAAAGACAGAGAGATTGTATTCAAGAGTATCAGGTATTCCAAATATAGAATTAACTGTAAAAGAAAGAATTGGAGCACGATTATTAGAAAAAACTTTAGAGGATAAATTGATTTTAGAATTAAAAAATGATCCTAATAATGAATATAAAAAGAAACACGATATTATCGAAGCAATAAAAGATTTAGATGCACAAATGCTTACAATTAATTTGTGTCATGATGGAAATGAAATTACCTTTAAATATCCAAGAGAACAGCTATATAATTTTTGGCTTAGTGATTATAATATTCCAGAAGTTAGTAAAAGAGAAGAGTTAAAACAGATATATGCAAATACAAATTTTTATAGAGATTTTGATATAAAAGATATAAAATCAATAACTTTTAGAAAGCAAATTATATATGAGGAAAAGAAAGAATTAGAGTTAAATAATAAAAAAGAAGAACCAGATATTGTTGATGATATGTTTGATTAAAATGTATAAAAGTGGAGTGAAAAATGCTTCACTTTTTATAAAATTTTAGATAAAAAATATTCTCCCAGCGGGCCAAAAGGGTTTTAGGGATTTTTCCCTAAACAGCAAAATGGTGTCAAAACACCAAGCTGGCGAATATTGGGCATTAAAAAATGCTCTCACTATTCGGGGTAAAATGTATTTGCCCTAAAATTATATGCTACACTTCGTTAGCATAAATTTTATAATTAAAAAAGATTCATAAATAAGTGGAATAAAAAAATTAAAAGTGATATAATCATCTCGACTAATAGTAATTTACCAAAAAGATTGTCAGTAATGACAGTCTTTTTTGTACGACAGGCAGTTATACAAATAAATTAGTT
>CALXVD010000047.1 GCA_944391865.1 uncultured Clostridia bacterium | reverse complement strand
TTATATAAATAATTATTTTATAAAAAAACAAAAAATAATAAAAATTATTTATTTAAAATAAAAAAATATAAAAAATTGTTAATATATTTTTAATAAAAAAATAAATAATAAAAATAAAAAAGAGTTTTAATTTTATAACTAAATAAAAATATTATAAAAAATAAAAAAAATTAATTTAATTTATTTTAATAAATTAAAAAATAAAAATATATTATAAAAAAAAACAAATAAAAAAATAAAAATATAAAAATTATTTATTAAAAATAGAAAAAAATATAGATATATTTTTAATAAAAAAATAAAATAATAAAAACAAAAAGGAATTTTAATTTCACAATTAAATAGAAATATTACAAAAAACAAATAAACATATGATAAATAAAAAAGGAAAAGTTTGAGAAAGAAATACGTAAGCATAACTAAAAAATAGGTGAACTAGCAGAAGCAAAAAAAATATATGAAAATAGTATAAATTAATTTTTTAGCGAAGGAAATTCTTTTAGGGATAAATAAAGAAGTGAAATTTTTGGGAAAAAGGAAAAGAGATGCTAAAAATCAAAAAGACAATCAAAAGAAAGGCAAATATCGAGCAAAAGTGTTCAGTATATTTAAAGAAAATTTTGGAAGAAATGTGAACATTATGTAAAATAAAAAAGTGCAATGGAAAAACGCAATATTACAAAAAGTTTAATAAAATATGTGTAAAATAAAAATTACAAAAAGATAAAAAATATTAAAAAAATAAATAAAGAAAAATAGGAAAATAAAATAAAAAAATTAAATAATAAATAAAAAATAAAATTTATATAAATAATTATTTTATAAAAAAACAAAAAATAATAAAAATTATTTATTTAAAATAAAAAAATATAAAAAATTATAAATATATTTTTAATAAAAAAAAATAATAATTTAATTTATTTAATAAATAAAAATATATTATTATAAAAAATAATACAATAAAAATAAAATTTATTTTTTTATTATTTTTTTTATTGTACAAGCTTTATTTAAATTATACAAAAAACAATTTACTTCACGCAATGATTTAATTACACATTGCTTTTTTTCTGTAAAATTAAATTTTTTCTTGTTTTTTCCACGAGAATCCATTTTTACTCCTTGAATTTTTCTGAATTTATTATATAATATTCTAGAATAAAAAATATGTTAATGGAGGCAAAATGGAGATTCAACTAAAAGAAAATGAAAGAATTGATGATTTACAGATAAATAATTTAAAAATTATACAAAACAAGAATTGGTTTTGTTTTGGAATTGATAGTGTATTATTATCTGATTTTACAAAAAATATAAAAAATAATTCGAAGATAATTGATTTAGGAACAGGAACAGGTATTATTTCTATTTTATTAACTGCAAAAACAAATCCAGAAAGTATTATAGGAGTAGAAATACAGCCAGAAGTAGCAGATATGGCAAAAAGGAGTATCTATTTAAATAAATTAGAAAATAAGATAAATATAATTAATGAAGATATAAGGATTTTAGATAAAAAATTACCTTTGGCCCAATATGATGTTATTGTTACAAACCCACCATACATGAAAGAAAATACAGGATTAAAAAATGAGGATAATACCAAACTAATTTCTAGGCATGAAATAAAATGTACATTAGAAGATATAGCAAATATATCTTCTAAATTACTGAAAAATCATGGTGAAATATATATGGTTCACAGACCAGATAGGCTAGTGGATATAATGGAGATATTTAGAAAATATAAATTAGAGATTAAAGAAATGAGATTAGTGTTTCCAAAGGAAAAAGAGCAAGCTAATTTAATTTTGATAAAAGCAGTAAAAAATGGAAAACCTTTTTTGAAAATCAGTAAACCATTATATGTATATAAAGAAACAGGAGATTATACAGATGAGATATTAAAAATATATAATAAAATATAAATAAAAAAGGAGACAAAACTATGGCAGGAAATTTATATTTGGTAGCTACACCCATTGGAAATTTAGAAGATATCACTTTAAGAGCAATTAATACATTGAAGGAAGTAGATTTAATAGCAGCAGAAGATACTAGACATACAATGAAATTATTAAATCATTTAAAAATAAAAAAAACATTAATTAGTTATTATAAAGAAACAGAAAAAATAAAATCAGATATATTAATAGAAAAAATAATAAATGGAAAAAATATTGCATTAGTGTCAGATGCAGGGACTCCAGCTATATCGGATCCAGGAGAAGAAATCATAAAAAAAGCTATAGAAAATAATATAAATATTATACCAATTCCAGGAGCATGTGCTTTTGTAAATGCATTAATATGCTCTGGATTTAGCACAAAAGAATTTATTTTTATAGGATTTTTATCAAAAAATGCAAAAGATAAGAAGAAGAAATTAGAAGAGTTAAAAAATGAAAATAAAACACTTATTTTTTATGAATCACCGCATAAAATAAAATCCACATTAGAGAATATTTTAGAAATACTAGGCAATAGAAAAATAGTTCTGGCTAGAGAATTAACAAAAATACATGAGGAATTTATAAGAGGACGTATATTAGATATTTTAGAAAAAGAACAAGAATTAAGAGGAGAATTTGTTATTATAGTAGAAGGAACTGAAAAAAAGGAAGAAGAAAAGGAATTTCTAAATAGCTTAACATTAGAAGAACATTACAAATATTATTTAAATAAAAATTTAGACAAAAAAGAGATTATAAAAAAAATTGCTAAAGATAGAAATAAAAATAAGAATGAGATATATCAATATTTTATTAATAAATAAAAGTGGAAGATATTTTCTATCTCCACTTTTTCTTAAATTCAATATAGAAAGTTTCTATTCTTCGTTGATTTTACTTATATTACTTGCGCATTTCTTGCAAATCAATTTACCTTCAAAGTCAAGTAACTTTTTAGATCCCCCACAAAAAATACAATTTGGTTGATACTTTTTTAAAATTATAGAATTACCTTCTACATATATTTCCATAGGATCTTTTTCAGAAATTGAAAATTGAGTTCTTATTTCGATAGGAATAACAACTCTACCAAGTTCATCGACCCTTCGTATTATTCCAGTAGATTTCATAAATTTCCTCCTTATTCTACATTTTTCGACACAAATAAGACATTCTTATAATACCACAAAAACTAAAGCAGGTCAATAAAAAAAAAAAAATTCCTTTATTTGGGAATGATATTTTATAATTAGAATAAAATCAAATAAGAATAATAATAGAAAGGAACAAAATGTTAAATTATATTTGGCCAATATTACTAATGATTTCTTTTACTTATGGAATATGTTTTGGAGATATAGCTGAAACAAATGCATCAATTTTTGAATCTGCAACTAGTGCAGTAAACTTAAGTATAGAACTCCTAGGAACTATTTGTTTATGGAATGGCATAATGAAAATTATAGAGAAAACAAGTTTAATAGAGAAATTAAAAAAACTACTCAAACCAGTACTAAAATTACTTTTTCCACGAATTCATGAAGATGAGGAAGCCTATAATGAGATTTCCATGAATGTTGTTGCAAATGTTATGGGACTTCGGGAATGCCGCTACTCCCGTAGGATTAAAAGCGATGAAATCACTGCAAAAAAGAAATAAAGAAAAGAAAAAGCTAAGTAATGAAATGGCAATATTTATTGTTTTGAATACTGCATCTATACAAATTATACCTACTACAGTAATTGCCATAAGAAATTCGTTAGGATCCGAAAATCCAACAGCAATATTATTTCCTGTGTGGATAGCGACCATATGTGCAGCATGTTCAGCAATTTGTGCTATTAAAATTATAATGAAGAGATGGTGAAATGGAGTATATTAATTTTTTATCAAATGCAATAATTCCAATTATTATTACATTAATAGTTGTTTATGCAATAATTGAAAAAGTTAAAGTATTTGATTCATTCATTGAAGGAGCAAAGGAAGGAGCCAATATAGTAGTTGGGTTATTTCCAACATTAATAGGATTATTTATTGCCATAGGGGCATTAAGAAGTTCCGGGATAATTAATTTTTTGGTAAATATGCTATCACCAATTACAAACTGGATTGGTATACCAAAAGAAATAATGCCATTAGCTCTTTTAAGACCTATATCTCGGGAGTGCTTCTATTGCAATTGGAACAGACATAATGCAACAATATGGTGTAGATAGCAAAATAGGAATGATAGTTTCTACAATTATGGGGTCTACAGAAACCACTTTATATACGATAGCAATATATACGAGTGTAATAAAAATTAAGAAAACAAGGGGAGTTTTAATAGCGGCATTAATTGGAGATATTGTTGGAATGTTGATTTCTGTAGCGATTTGTCGATTTTTGTCGTAAAAAAATTGTTGACATTTGAAATAAAATGTAGTATTATAATGGCAGAAAATTCTTTCGGAGAAATAATATGTATATTAAGTTCTTATTATTTATTTCTATAATTTTTATTATCAGAAAAATAACAATTAAAATCTTAGCTATAAGAATTCTAAAAAAAATATCAGAAACAAACAATTAAATATAAATTATAAAGAATGGATAAAAGCAATGTGTTTTTATACTATAATTTTTAAGTCATTAATCTTGTAAAAAACATGCTTAAAACATTTGCAGTAGTCCTAAAAAACAAAGCATATTTTTTACAAATTTTATATCTCCCTTATTTTTTATCTATACATTTTTTTATTTTCTTAAGTAAGAGCTATCTTAGTCGCCATACTTTTTTCTCTAAGATGGCTCTACACTTTAAACTACTTTAAATAAATTGCTAGGTAAATCTCTAGGGGCGACATTCAAGGAAATACTATTTTCCAAATAATTTTGCTTTTGCAATTCTTCAACTACAGTTCTATATGCTAATTCCGGAAAATTATTTTCCTTGCTAAGATGTATTAACAAAGCATTTTCTAATCCGCTATTTATTAAATGTGCAATAGTTTTACCAGTAGTACAATTTTCAAGATGACCATTAGGTCCAGCAATTCTTTTCTTTAATAAATATGGATAAGAAGAGTATTTTAATACATCGGAATCATAATTTGATTCAAGCATAACAAAAGAACTATTTTCTAAACAGTTTAAGATATCTTTAGAAATATGTCCTAAATCTGTAGCGATACTAATTTTCTTTTGATCTTTAAAAATATTAAATCCACAAGGATCAACTGCATCATGAGGAGTAGAAAATGGAAATATTTTTAAATCATTAAGTTCAAACATTTTATTATTATTAAAAAAAGTAATATTACTGTTTGCAAGCTTAGAATTATTAGATAATAAAGCATTCCAAGTCTTTAGATTAGCATAAATAGGAATATTATATTTACAAGATAATACACCTATACCTTTTGTATGATCAACATGCTCATGAGTTATTAAAATTGCATCTATATCTTTTGGAGAAAGATTAAAAGAATCAAGAGCAGTCTCAATTTTTTTACAACTTACACCAGCATCTATTAATAATTTAGTATCTTCAGTTTGAACAAAGAAACTATTCCCAGTGCTACCACTATATAAACTACAGCAATTTAACATATGTTTCCCTTCCTATTTTTCAACAACGCGTTCAATTTTTGCACCTAAACTTGCAAATTTTTTCTCAATGTTTTCGTAACCTCTATCAATATGTTTTAAATTAAATATTTCAGTAGTCCCTTCTGCTACTATTCCAGCAATAACTAGGGCAGCACCTGCTCTTAAATCTGTTGCAAAAACAGGAGCACCATATAATTTCTCAACACCTTCAAAAATTGCAGATTTGCCTTGAGCCGTAATATTAGCACCCATTTTATTAAGCTCTGCCGTATACTGAAAACGTGAATCCCAAATTGACTCATTAATAATACTAGTACCATTTGCCATTGATAAAACGACTCCTATTTGTGGCTGTAAATCTGTTGGAAAACCAGGATATGGAAGAGTTTTTACTACTGTTTTATTAACTCTATTTTTACACCAAACATGAATTGTATCAGCACATATTTCTACATTACCACCAATTTCAAGTATTTTTGAAGTTAGCGGATCTAAGTGTTCTGGAATACAATTTTTAATAAGTATATCTCCTTTAGACGCAATAGCAGCTAGCATAAATGTACCTGCTTCAATTTGGTCAGGAACAATTGAGTATGTAACACTATTTCTTAATTCTTGGACGCCATTAACTTTTATTAAGTCAGTACCAGCACCCCTTATATCTGCACCAAGTGCATTTAAAAAATTGGCTACATCAACTATATGAGGTTCTTTCGCCGCATTATCTATAGTAGTAGTTCCTTCAGCAAATACACTGGCGAGCAGTGCATTAATTGTAGCACCAACAGAAACAACATCCATATAAATATTTGAACCAATTAGCTTATTTGTACTAACATTTATTTTACCTTGAGAGCAATTAGCAGTAGCACCCAAAGCTTCAAAAGCTTTTATATGTTGGTCGATAGGACGAGCACCTAAGTTACAACCACCAGGTAATCCTACCTCAATTTCTTTACAACGACTAAGCATAGCACCAATTAAATAATAAGAAGCCCTAAATTTACTAGTTAAATCAAGAGGAGCATGTGTGTTATATATATTTGTATTATCTATGGTTAAACTGTTGGGACCTACCCAAGTGATTTTAGAGCCTAATTGTTCTAAAATTTGACAAGACAAATTTACATCAATTATATTAGGAACATTATTAAGTGTACAAATCCCTTTACATAGTAACGTTGCTGGAAGTATAGCAATAGCAGAATTCTTTGCCCCCATTATAGATACTTCTCCTGTTAAGGTCGTACCACCAGTTATAACTAATTTCTCCATATTTACTTCAATCCTTTCTAGGTGTATGCAAGTTGATTTTTATATACATAGAAAATAGAGTGATAATACACTCTACTCACTACACAAATATACCACTAATAGTAAAATTTTGCAATACTTCTACAATTTTAAATTTAATTTCTACATCTGTACCATTACCAGAAATTAAATCATATTCTTCTTCAGAAAGATTATTTTTCATTACTTCTTTAGATTCATCTGGTACGACACCAGAAGTTACATCAACAAAACAAAGAGGAGGGAACATTACACACCACCAATTCTGACCAGCAGCTTCGCCAATCTCTATTTTTAAGGCATCATAGTATCCAGGAGGAAGAGTTATATCTCCATATTTTTTACTAGGGAAAGCGAAGTTTCCAATACTTACCTTTACAGGATAATTATAACCATTATCTTTAATAGTTTGTAGAGCAATATTTTCTATTTCAGATAAATGTTCTTGAGCAATTAGTATAACTTCATCTTTAGAAGAAGCATTATTACTAATTTCGTTAATATACTCTATAACACTATCACGAACAATATATTTTAAGTTTTGATCTTCGGAAGAATCGCTATTTGCAATAACATGCAATCTAAATACACTTTCCTGTATATCTGAGCATACAGCATTTGTATAAGATATAGCAGATACAAGAATATATAATATTAATAATAAAGTTAATAATATAAAACGTTTAATTTTAGAATTTAATAAATTTTTTGCAATAAATTTCATTATAAACCTCCATTT
>CALXVD010000046.1 GCA_944391865.1 uncultured Clostridia bacterium | reverse complement strand
TTTTCTAAACAGCAATATCTTTGTTTTTCCAAAAAACGAATACATAAATCAATAAAGTATTTTAAACTAATTTTTCTTCCATCATAATCTTCAAAAATCTCATAAATAACTTTAATATCAGTATTATCCAACATATTATTTAAAGATTTATCCATTACAGATCTGACACCCTTATAATTCGCAACTTCATTTTTTTCAGCAACTTTTATAATCAGATCATTCATATCTAATAACAAATCTTTATCAGAATATGCTAATAATATAGCATCCTTCAAATAAATTGTTCCCTTAAAATAAGAAGTTAAACCAATTTTCCAAAAAATATCATCAATATTTTTTTCAATATCTAAAGTATCTTTTAAACTATCTGTAATTAGATTAACGGCATCTAATATAGAAAAATTAGTTTGTTTCTTGCAGAAAAGACAGTGATGTTCTTCTTTTTGATTAATAATATTGGCTATGTGTTTAGAATCGATTACCAGAATAATGATATTTCCTTTATCTACTCGATTAATTGCATTCTTCAGTATGTTTACACAAAAGGAAACTGAAGTAATTGAGTCCAATACTATTAAATTTTCTCTTGGTTTGATTTGATAAATAAAATTATTTAATTTATCAATTGGTACATTTACTATTTCGATTTTTGATTCATTTTCTAATGCAATATTAGATAAGCTGTTAAATAAAATATCATTATTGTTGGCAATTATTACTTTGATGCTCATAATAATTCCCCCTAATAATGTATTTGACATTATTTTACTATAAATTACCAAATAATACAACTGATTAAAGATGGGGAGTATATTATACTTTTTCGACAAAATATGCGTATTTTTTCTGATTTATTCCGATTTTTTACGATTTTATGACAACTTACCAAAATCATTATATGATTTTGACTAGGACAAGAGTCTGTAAGGTTAAGGAAAGTATATTAACACACAACAGATAATAACTGTGAGATTCAAAAGATAGTGTGAGAATAATATGCAAATTAATTCTTATAGACTCTTTTTGTGTTAGGGGGATTTAATATGGTTGATATTTAATTTTATATGTTTTTAAAGAAATAATCTAATAGTTAGTAACTTTCTTTAAATTTTTCAGGCTTATGTCCAATTTGAAAAGATTGGAGAAATAAAAATGAAAGAGTATAGAGAAAAATCTAATTATGAAGAATTATTTTTACAAAATGAATTTAAAGACGATATAGTTTTTGCAAGATTTATAAATTATATGCAAATGGCTTTATATCATAAAAAAATTAATTATAACAAGCATCAACAATTCTTATTGAAACAAGAACAAGAATTAAATTATAGGGGATGGTCTGTGCTATCTGATGAAGATATTACAGATCATTCTTTTTTTGAATTAAGTAATGATTATAAAGAATTAGAGATTGCAATAAGTAAACTTACTGATAAACAAAGATATGTAATTGTCAATCATTATTATAAAAATCAGCCACTTGGTAAAATTGCCAAACAATTAAAGATGAATAAAAATGCAGTATATCAGTTAAAAGTCAGAGCACTTTTAAGTTTAAAAAGATTTATGGAGGATTGATAGATATGAATATTACTAAATTTTATAAATTATTACTTAAAGCAAGAAATGATGAGGCAGCACTTGTTTTAGTTATAAATAAAATAATGCCTATGATAAACAAATATGCACAAAACGATAATAAAGAAATTGATGATGATTTAAGAAGTATTTTAATTGAATATGCAATCAAAGTAATTAAAGATGAAAATTTTGCTGATAAATTAGCAAAAGATTAAATTTTAAAAAATTTTAAATTTGCCCGTAAGATTTTCGGTTTTCAGTTGCTGTTAAAGGTAGGAAATAAAAATTTCTACTTTTGACAGTACATTGAAAATTGAATACGGATTCATTAAAAACGTTCTATTATTGGAGCTAGTTCAAATGAAGAGACAGAACTTCATACTTAAATATAAGTTAGCCACTTATAAGGCGATGATAATAATAGTTATAATGATACACTTGTTTAGTCATAGCACGAGCGAGAAAAAACCGTCCCACGCATTGAGAACAAGTCTGCTAGTAGCAGATAGGTGTAATTCCTGTGAATGATTTAGCTAGTCATATTTAATGAGTAAAATAGAAGTTAAAAATTGGAGGCAAATATATGTTAGATATTATTTCAATGACAACTTTACTAATGATTACATTTATTTTAGGATTAATCACATTTTTAATACTTTGTATTATTGTAGGTGGAAATTCTAATAAAACAGAATATGAAAGAAAAATGGAAGATGAGGAACAAATGAAATATTTAGAAAATTATAAAAATAAGCAAATTAAAAATAGGCAGAAGTGATTTGTCTATTTTTTTAGAAAGGATTTAAAAATGAATAATAAAAATAAATATTCTCCTAAAGAAACTTTAGGACTATTAATTCTTGCAAATAAAAATGTAACTTTTAAAGAGTTAGACAATTTGATTTTGTCATTAGAACAAATTTTGTTACAAAGAAAACCAAAAAAAGAAATTTTAGAACAGATAAATGTTAGTTTAATTTCTAAAATAGAAAATTATTGGGAATTAAAAAAATCACAAGTAATAGCTTATGCTTATTTAGTGTTTAATCACTTTAGAATTTCATGTGATGAATTGAATGAAGATAATATATGCAAAAATTTTATTTATCAAATGAAATTATATTCTCCAGATAATGCTGTTGAATTTGTAGAAAGAAACTTTAATATAGAACTGGAGGCAAAAGATAATGAGTGATGTATTAATTTATACAGTTCAGGAAGTTGCAAAAATATTGCATTCCAGTCCTAATTATATATATTCACTTATAGATAAAGGGTATTTACCAGCAATAAAATTAGGTAGTATCAAAATTTTAAAAAGTACACTTGAAAAATTTTTATTAGAAAATGAAGGAAAAGATCTATCCAATATTAATGATATAAAAAAAATTCCAACTAATATTTCAAATGAGGAAGATACATAGTGGGTTCAGTCAATGTAAGGAAAAGAGGAAACACATATCAATATTATTTTGAGGCTGCTCCTGTTAATGGAAAAAGAAAACAAATAAGCAAATCAGGTTTTAGAACAAAAACAGAAGCATTAGAAGAAGGTAATATTGCATATAATGAATATTTGACTACTGGATTGAATTTCAAAGAACAAAATATTTCGTATAGTGATTATTTAGATTATTGGATAGAAAATTATTGTAAAACTAATCTAAAATATAATACAATTCAAGCTTATCAAACAATAATAGAAAAATACTTAAAACCTGAATTAGGTAAGTATAGATTAACAACTCTAACAAGTGTTAAATTACATTCTTTTATTACTGAATTATGTTCAAAATATAATTTTTCAAGATCATATTTCTCGAACATTTTAAAAGTTATAAAAGGCTCATTTAGAGAAGCATGTAATGTATATGGATTTGTTAGATATAACCCAGCAATGACATTAAGATTGCCTAAACTAGAAAATAAAAAGAAAAATATAAAACATGTGTATACCCAAGATGAAATAGACAAAATACTTACAAGATTTAAAGATAACGATGTATTTACTTGTGCTTTTTTAACAGCTTGTTATACAGGAATGAGAACAGGAGAAGTATGTGCATTAACCTGGAATGATATAGATCTAAAAAATGGAATTATACATATAAAGCACAATGTTTATGATAAGAAAAAAGATGAAAAGGGAAAATGGTATTTAGGAAGCACGAAAACAGAAACTGGAGATAGAAAAGTATATATAAGTAATACATTATTAAATGCACTAAAAAACTATAAAAGAAAACAATCTTATTTGAAAAAAGTATATGGTTCAAAATATCATTATTACCATTTAGAAGAAGTGAAAAATAGTTATGGAAAAGTAATTGAATATAGAATAGTTGAAAATGAAAATCATCTTCTTACTTTAAATACATTAAATTTAGTTTTTACAAGAGAAAATGGTTTGTATTCAGGAACAGATATAACAAGATACCCTTATAAAATCATACATCAAGAATTAGGAATTAAAAATTGTCGATTTTACGATTTGAGAGGAAGTTATGCTACAAGAATATTAAAAAATGGTGTGGAAATAAGAGATGTTGCAGATATATTAGGACATAAAAACATTGAAACAACAGAAAACTATTATATCTCTAGTTCAAACGAATCAAGAAAAGATGCAAATGATATTTTTGAAAAGGTTATACATTCAGATATAATTGATAAGATTTCCAATTATAAATATTAATCATTACATTAATTTGATAAATTCGGCTAAAAACGTTGCTTTTTTTTACCTTTATTATTATAATATTTAAAGTAAATAATTAAGATTTATGTGTATAAAATGTTTAATAATTACGAAACCTCATTAAGATGTCAATGACATCATTTTGACAGCAGTATATAAATATTATAAATATTAAATGTATAATAAATACTATTTATATTAAATGTGCTTTGTCTAGTTATATCAACAAAAATAAATAATATTTATAATATGATAAATACTAATAATATCGCAACTGCTTGAACATGTGGTAGTGGTAAAAAATATAAAAATTGTTGCGGAAGGAATGCATAAAATTAATATTTTGATATATTTATAGGATTGAAGAGAACGTTTAGGACATTATATTTTCCTGGGCGTTCTCTTATTTTAGACTGTATAGAATAAAATGAACATTTCAGTAATGACAATTAGATAATATTTACAAATTTACATAAATATAGTATAATAATGTATATTATAAAAAAGGAGGGCATACATATGTCAAAAAGTGATAATTCACTTCGGCAACTGATTGAGCAATATCTAAAAGATGTCGAAAATAAAGGCTTTTCGACCGTAGATTTTATTTCTGAATTACTTAAAAATGAAGAAGATTTGATATCTCAGCTAAATAAAGCATATGAAGGTCTATTATTAAGAGCGATAACTGAAATTGAGGAAGAACCAAAAGAGCAATATTATCAATTGGCAGAGCTAATCATAAAGCCCGAAAAGCCAATACAGCCAACTGCATTACGCAAAGGCATTCAAATACTTTATGTAATACATCAGAAAAAGTATGATAATTGTAACGAGTTTCTTGAGATTTTACATAGAGAGCTGAATATTCCGAATACAATTGGAGGAAAGCTATTTATATTAGGTCCTAATTATGGATATTTATATGCAGGATTACGCATCATCATTCAACAATATGAAACATTTACAAAAGCATATTGGGAACAATGTAGCTATGAATGGCGACTATCCATATGGGAAGAGGTTGAAAATCGACTCTATGAAGACATGCTTACATACAAAGCATGTTCAGAATTATACGAAAAAGAAAATTGAATTTTTTCGTAAGAAATAAACCCAGAGGTAAACGAAAGTATACTTCTGGTTTTTTTATAAGGAAAATAATATATTGAAAGTTTAATATTCTTATGTTATTATTATGCTAGAAGTATCAAAGCTTTATGTTAAAATTACAAGAAGTTATATTGGCAAATAACAATAGTTAAAAAAGAATGGAGATTCAAAATATGAATAAAGATACAACAAGTAATTCAAGAATGAAAATTGGAATTATTTCTATTAATATGTATTCAAAATATTTAAATTTTGCATGTCCATTACATACATTTGCCTTTCAGCAATTCCTGATAAGAAATGGATTTGATGCAACGGTAATTGATTACAAACCAATATATTTTAACAATTTTGATATGATACATCCTTATAGTTATTATAAAAAATCAATAAAGCAATTAAAAAAACAGACACCTAAAAATACGAAAAAAATAGCAGATTACAAAGAAAAAGCGAAAACATGGAAAAAAATCTACAAAGAAAGAGAAATTCGTTATGATAAATTTCAAAATTTTATAGATACATATTACAAGAAAACAGACATATCATATAATTCTGCTTATTTGGAAACGGAAAATTTAGATTTTGATTGCTATATTTGTGCAACTGATGTCATATGGAAAAACGAACCACATGAAGGATTTGATAGAGGGTTCTTTTTGGGAAGTTCTTGTATGGAAAATAAGAAGAAGATCTCTTATGCTGCAAGTAGGGGAGTGAACTATGCAAAGACAGAAGAAGAGAAAAAAGAATTTTTTAATTATATGAATGATATTGATTATATATCTGTCAGAGAGAAAAGTTTAAAAAAATATATTGAAGAAAATTCTACTAGAAAAACAACAGTTGTCTTAGATCCTGTTTTATTACATGATAAAACATTTTGGGATACTTATGCTAAAAAAATAGAAGATAATAATTATGTATTGTTATATTACGTAATGGAAAAAGCGCAAGATACAATAGAGGAAGCTATTAAATTTGCAGAAAAAAATCATTTAAAAATAATAGAAATAACAGATAGACCTTTAAAAAATGGAAGAATACCTAAAAAAGTAAGAGTAGAACATAAATATATATATGATATAGGATTGGAAGAATGGCTAGGATATATAAAATATGCCAATTATGTATTTACAAATTCATTTCATGGATGTTGTTATAGTATTATTTTTGAAAAAAACTTTTTTGTAGGAAAAAGAAATGGAGATAAAGTTATCAATTTACTCCAAACATTTGATTTGGAGCGGAAGATATTTTAACAACAATTTAGAAATACTAAAAAGTAATCCTAATATAAATTATCATGAAGTAAATCAAAAATTATCAAAATTAAAAAAAGAATCAGAAGATTTTATCATAAATGCAATAAATACAAAGAAAGACAACACCTGCAAAGATTATAGTATACGTAAAAAGCAAGAAACATATAAAATCATATATACATACCCGAAAGGTAAAAAATCAAATAAAAAAGCTGAAATTTTTGAGATAAAAGAGCAAAAAAATGACGGAAAAACAAAGATTTTGTTGCCTATGTCTAAGGGTTCAAAAAATTCTTTTCTATATTGCATTATAAAAATATTGATAGATAAAACTTGGTTTTACTATACATCAGATAAAAAATTTATTGATGTAGATGACTATCATGGAGAAGAACTCTATAAATTATACAATGATGACTATATTCCATATTTTACTGTAAATGGAATTAAAAAGGTAATGATAGAATTGGTAAAGGAATAGTAAAAATCTGATAAAGCCTTCACTCATTTGTGGGGGCTTTATTTGGGTATGTACAACATAGGGATAGCCAAGAATTATACCTAAATAAATTATTACAAGTTGTTGGATTATCATAAATTTTATGATAAAATCATAAAGAAACGTTAAATAAGTAATAGGAGTGTGATGACATGTTAGAATTAGAAGAAAATTCAAGACTTTTAAAAGCATTAGAACAAAAACTACAAGATTTGGGTGAGTCACTTTGACATTTCTAAATTAGAAAAAGAATTAAAAGATTTGGAGGCCGAAACTTTAAAAGAAGACTTTTGGCAAGATACAAAACATTCAAATAAAGTATTATCAAAAATAAAAAGTATCAAAAATAAAGTAAGCGAATATAGAAAAATAGAAAGTGAAATACAAAATTTAAAGGAATTAACAGATCTAACCAATATGGAACCAGATGAAGAAATTGCAAAAGATATTATCAAAAGTACAAAAACTTTAGAAAAAGAAATAGAAAAATTAGAAATTGCTACATTGTTATCTGGAAAATATGATGCGAATAATGCGATTGTAACCATTCACCCTGGAGCAGGAGGAACCGAATCACAAGATTGGGCAGAAATGTTATACAGAATGTATACAAGATGGGCCGATAAAAATAGATATAAAGTAACAGAATTAGATTATTTAGAAGGTGAAGAAGCAGGTCTAAAAAGTGTTACTTTTGAAATTATTGGTGAATATGCTTATGGATATATGAAAGGGGAGATGGGGGTACATAGATTAGTTAGAATTTCTCCATTCGATAGTGGGGGAAGGAGACATACTTCGTTTGCTTCAGTAGAAGTTTTACCAGAAATTACAGATGACATTGAAATTGATATTAACCCAGATGATTTAAGAATTGATACATACAGGGCATCAGGAGCAGGAGGACAACATATCAATAAAACATCTTCAGCAGTCAGAATTACGCACATTCCAACAAATACAGTTGTTGCTTGTCAATCTGAACGTTCTCAAATACAAAATAGAGAAACTGCCATGAGAATGTTAAAATCAAAATTATTAGATTTAAAAGAAAAAGAACATAAAGAAAAAATTGAAGATTTAAAGGGAGAACAAAGAGAAATTGCATGGGGAAGTCAAATTCGTTCTTATGTATTTTGTCCATATACCATGGTGAAAGACCATAGAACCAACTATGAAGTAGGGAATGTGGAAGCTGTTATGGATGGGAAAATAGACGACTTTATGGAAAGTTATTTAAAATTTTCTAAATAATTTGACATATTTAAACATAATTGAATATAATGTAAAGAGTTAAATTTAAATAAATTTAACTTTTTATTATTAAGAAATAAAGAAGGTGCTCAATATGGAGGACATAATTGTTTTAAAGTTTGGAGGTAGTTCTGTTTCTAATAATGAAAATTTAAAAATCGTTGCCA
>CALXVD010000045.1 GCA_944391865.1 uncultured Clostridia bacterium | reverse complement strand
CTATTTTTATACATCTAGGGTGAAATATTCGTTTCTAAACTTTTAAGGTGATTTTATCATAAATTAAATACAATATATCATTGCTACACTTGCTATATTTTTTTTATTATGATAAAATTTAAAATATTGTAAATCATATAAAAGGGGAGAAAATAAATGAACAAAAACATTTTAATAGGTGGCGCATGGCCATACGCAAATAATTCTTTACACTTAGGACATCTAGCAGGACTTATCTCAGGAGATTTATTAGCAAGATATCATAGATTAAAAGGAGATAATGTTCTTTATGTATCAGGAACAGACTGCCACGGAACACCAATCACAGAAAGAGCAAAAAAAGAAGGAACAAGTCCTGATAAGATTGCAGAGCATTATCATGAAGAATTTGTAAAAACATTTAATGCTATGAACTTTTCTTATGATTTATATTCTAAAACGGAAACAGAATATCACTCAAAAAAAGTGCAAGAAATTTTTAAAAGACTATATGATAATGGATATATTTATGAAAAAATAGAACCACAAGCATATTGCGAAAAATGTAATAAATTTCTTCAAGATAGAGAAATACAAATAAAATGTCCAGAATGTGGAGAAATCACAAAAGGAGATCAGTGTGATAATTGTGGGCATACTCCTTCAATTGAAGAATTAAAAAATGGTGTTTGCTTAAGTTGTGGTAGTAAAACAGTAGAAAAAGACAACAAAAATTTATATTTTGCATTATCAAAATTTCAAGATATAATACAATCAAACACAGATAAATGTAAAAGTTTTTGGAGAGTAAATGCAAGAAATGAAACAGAAAAATATTTAAAACAAGGACTAAAAGATAGAGCAGTAACAAGAGATTTAGATTGGGGAATAGACATTCCAATTCCAGGATATGAAACAAAAAGAATGTATGTATGGATAGAAGCTGTGCTAGGCTACTTAACTGATACAATGAAGCTTGCAGAAGAAAATGGATTTAATTGGGAAGACTACTGGAAAGAAGGACATAACAATAAAATATATATGTGTCATGGAAAAGATAATATCGTATTTCATAGCATTATATTTAATGGATTACTTGCAGGATTAGAAGATAATTTTCATTTAGTTGATGTAATTGTTTCTACTGAGTATTTAAATATAAATGACGAAAAAATATCTAAAAGTAAAGGTAATGGAATTACTGCGTTAGAAATGCTTGAAAAATACAATTCAGATTCTTTAAGATTTCATATAATAAATAATGGACCAGAAAAGAAAGACACAAATTTTACTATTGCGGATTTTGAAAGAACACACAATAATGAATTATTAAATAAATTTGGAAACCTTGTAAACAGAACATTAAGGTTTAAAGGACTAGAAAGTTTACCTATAGGTAATTTGGATGACAATGCAAAAGAACAAATAGAAAAAACATATAAAGAAACAGAAATAGCAATAGAAAATTTAGAATTTAAAAATGCAACAGATAAAGTAATGGAACTTGTAGAATTTGCAAATAAATATTATGACGAAAAACAGCCATGGATACAAAAAAAAGAAGATATTCAAGGTTTTAATGATACAATATATACTTGTAGTGTAATAATTGCAAATTTATCTAATTTGTTTGAACCATTTATGCCTATGTCATGTGAAAAAATAAGAAAATATTTGAATATTACAAAACCATCATGGAATATAATTGAAAAAATAGAACCTATAGAATTAAAAGATATTGAACCATTATTCAACAGAATATAAAAAAGTGAAAGATGCGTCCTTGCAAATAAAGAGTAAGGGGTAGAGAAGAAAGAAAACTGACAACATTAGCGGTTCAAGGATGGGGATGTATCTTATCCATAGAGACAGACCAAGGGGAAAGATGCGTCCCCTTACAAATAAAAGGAGCAAAAAAATGGGAAAATTATTTGTAATAGACGGAACAGATGCAAGCGGAAAACAGACACAGTTAAAGAAGTTGCAAGAAAGATTAGAAAAAGAAAATATTGAATATAAATTAGTATCATTTCCAAACTATGATAGTCCATCATCTGCTCTAGTAAAAATGTATTTATCTGGAGAATTTGGAGAGAATGCAAAAGATGTAAGCCCATACATTGCGTCAACATTTTTTGCAGCAGATAGATATGCTACATTTAAAAAAGACTTAGAAAAATACTATAATAATGGTGGAATAATACTCGCAGATAGATATACAACAGCAAATATGGTACATCAAGCAGGAAAGATAGAGAATGCAGAAGAAAGAGAAAAATACTTAAATTGGTTGTGGGATTTTGAATTTAATTTATATAAGTTACCTATTCCTACAAAAGTATTCTTTTTGGATATGCCACCAGAGTTTGCATTTGAACTTATGAAAAACAGAGAAAACAAATTTACACACGAAGCTAAAAAAGACATACACGAAAGAGATAAAAATCACATTATAGACAGTTATAATGCAGCGTGTGAAGTAGCTAAAAAATATAACTGGGAACAAATTAATTGTGTAGATAATGGAAAAATTAGAACAATAGAAGAAATACATGAAGATATATTCAATAAAATAAAAGATTTGATATAAATAAAATAAAGGGGAGAATGGATCCCCTTTTATTTTAAAAGGAGCAAAACATGGAAAGGATAGGCTTTTTTGGAGGGTGTTTTAATCCACCAACAAATATACATATTAAAATAGCAAATAATTTAATAAAACAAGGTAAATTAGATAAAGTAGTATTTGTGCCAGTAAACGATTATTACAAAAAAGAAAATTTAGCAAGCGCAAGAGATAGATTTAACATGCTAAAATTAGCAACAAAAAAATATGATAATTTAGAAGTTGATGATATAGAAATAAATGAAAACAGACCATTATTTGCAGTAGATGCATTTGAAGTAATTGGGGACAGTCCCTATGCGACAAAATGTCGCAAAAGGGACATATATTTAATTATGGGTTCAGATAATTTTAAAAAAATGCCAAAATGGAAAGATTATGATAAAATAAAAGATAAATATAATTATATAGTTATAGATAGAGATGAAAAAGAAATTTCATCAACTACAATTAGAGAAATGTTAAAAAATAATGATAAAAAAGTGATAGAATATTTACCCAAAGAGGTATATGAATATATTGATAGAAATAAATTATATAAATTGTAATTTATCTGAGAAGTGAAAAGTGGGATGTGGGAAGTGTGAAATTAGGGTAGGCCTTGCGTAGACTAACCCTAAAAACACACCTCACACTTCGCACCTCGCACCTCTCAAAAAAGGAGAATAAAATTGAACGATATAGAAGAAATATTAGAAGAAGCAAATAAATGCTTAAATTGCAAAAATCCATTGTGTAGAACAGGATGCCCAATTAGAACTAGAATACCAGATTTTATAAATGCGATTAAAAATAATAATTTAGAAGAAGCATATGTAATATTACAAGAAAACAATGTAATGAGTGATATTTGTTCAAATGTATGCCCTTATGAAGAATACTGTATGCGGACATTGCGTAAAAGGTTTTAAAGGTGAGCCTATTAAAGTTTCAAAATTAGAAAAATACGTAAATTTATGGGCAAGAGAAAATAATGTTAAATATGTATATGATGTTAAAAAACAGAATGATATAAAAGTTGCAATAATAGGATCTGGACCTGCTGGAATAGAATGTCGGAGTAGAACTTGCAAAGAAAGGTTATAAGGTTACTATCTTTGAAAAAGAAGAAAAAATTGGAGGACTTTTAACATATGGTATACCAGGTTTTAGATTACCAAGAAATATAACAGAAAACTTAACAAATAGAGTTAAAAATTTGGATATAGAAATAAAAACAAATATTGAGCTTGGAAAAGATGTAACTATAAAAGAATTAAAAAAAGAATATAAAGCAATATTTTTGGGATTAGGTGCAGATATTCCTTCTACATATAAACTAACAGATAAAGAATGTAAAAAAATATATAAGTCAAATTACATTTTAAAAGAATATAATGCAAAAATAATTGTAGAGAATTTAGGAGATGTAATTGTTATTGGTGGCGGAAATGTTGCAACAGATTCTGCAAGAGCTGCAATTAGGATGGGGGCAAAATCTAGCACAATAGTTTATAGAAGAGACGGAAATAAAATGCCTGCAAGAAAAGTAGAATTAGAAGAAGCAATAAATGATGGAGTACAAGTTATTTACAATACAAGAGTTATAAATGCTGATATAGATTCTGGAAAAATAAAAAGAGTTAATTGCATTAAAACAGATTCAGAAACAGAAAGAGTAATTGATATAGAAAATAGTGAGTTTTCTTTGAATGCTGACAGTATAATATTTGCAATAGGTTTAAAACCAGATAAAAAATTAATTGAAGAAGAAGGAATAAAATTAGACGAAAAAGGTTTAATAAAAATTGATGAAAATTATATGACAAATATTGAAGGAGTATTTGCTGGAGGAGACGTATCTCAAAATAAAGCAACGGTTTGTAAAGCCATAGAGGCAGGAAAGAATGCAGCAGAAGCAATAGATAAATATATTTATGGGTAAATTTATTTAACAAATTTGTAATTATTAAAATAAATATAAAATATGAATTTTGAAAATAATGTCCTCCAAGGCATACGCGGGTATTCCCCCGTCTCAAAGGACTGTCGGACCATTATTTGTCAAAATTAATATTTTTATATTTTAACCCTTTAATGAAAATTAAAATTTTCATTAAATTGATGATTTTAATTTATAAATTTAATATCCAAAGCAGAAGATGTATATCAAAATTTCATACTTCCCACATCCCACTTCTCACCTCATATTTAATAATTATTTCTATAAACTTTTATTTCAAAAATTCCAAAAATATTTTCCAAATTAAAAAATAATAAAAATTATCTAATATGTAAACAATAAATTATATAAAACAAAAAAATGTTTATATGTATTGCAAAACAAAAACATATAACTTATAATTAACGTAATGAAATTCTAAACGAAAATATAATTTTACAAAAAATATTGTAGGGGCTTTTTTATCGCCCGCAAAAAACCAATTGTAGGGGCGGGCCTTGTGTCCGCCCACAAAAGAAAAAACAAAAGAAAGGAATGATAAACAAATGCAAAAATTAAAAACAAACAAAAATCTCGCATCACACCTCGCACCTCACACATCACAAAACCAATTTATTTTTTTGTTGACATACAAGAACAAATGTTCTATAATTAATTTGGTGATAATATGGAAAGACAAATTATGCATATTGATGTAAATAATGCATTTTTATCATGGTTTGCAATATGGAGATTAAAAAATGGTGAAACTCTTGATATTAGAGAAATTCCTGCAGTTATAGGTGGGGATGAATCTAAAAGATCTGGTATTGTTCTTGCTAAAAGCAACCTTGCGAAGAAGTTTGGCATTGTAACTGGTGAGCCTTTATATCAAGCAAGAAAAAAATGCCCAGAAATAAAAGTATTTCAAGGAGATTTTAAGGTTTATAGGGAATATTCTAACAAATTATATAATTTGTTATCCGAATATACTCATAAAATAGAAAGATTTTCAATAGATGAATGTTTTTTAGATTTGACAGAATATCTAATGAATTCAACACTTCTTGATAAAGCAATTGAGATACAAAAAAGAGTGAATGAAGAATTAGAGTTTACTGTTAATATTGGCTTGAGTTCGAATAAATTACTTGCAAAGATGGCTTCTGATTTTGAAAAACCTAATAAAATTCATACACTATATCCAAACGAAATAGAGAAAAAAATGTGGTCTCTTCCAATTGGAGAGCTATTTATGCTAGGAAGGAAAACTATTCCTAAACTGTATAATATGCATATTAAGATAATAGGAGATTTGGCAAAATTTGATAAAAATGAGTTAGTTAAGAAATTTGGAAAACACGGAAAAATAATGTGGGAATATGCAAATGGAATTGATGATTCGGAAGTTATATATAAATATGAACCACCAAAAAGTATTGGAAATTCAACTACACTTGCAAAAGATGTTCAAAATTTAGAAGATTTAAATAAAATTCTATTGACACTAGCAGAACATGTAACATATAGATTAAGAAAATATAATATGGTTGCAGGAGTTGTTAATGTTGGACTTAGAACAAGTAGTTTTAGAGATTTTTCACACCAGAGCAAATTAGATTTTGCAACATCAAACACTAAAGAGATATATTTAAGGGCGAAAGAACTATTAAAAGAATTATATAATGGAGAATCAATAAGGCTTGTGTCATTAAAAGTAGATAAATTATCTGATAAAAATGAAACTCAATTATCACTATTTAATACAACTGAAAACAAAAAGCAAGAAAAATTAGATGAAGCTTTAGATAAAATAAAGGAAAAATATGGTTATGAAAAAATAACAAGAGCAGGTAAATTGGGCATGGAGAAAAATGTAAAATTAAAGTAATATTTCTGTAACATAAATGTAATATTACAAAACTTTAATTCATATTGACTTTAAAAAATGCTTAATATAAAATGACAGCAAATGACACAAAAGAACTTAAAATTAGGCATACGTTTTTAAAGCAAAAGACTTAAAGAGAAAAAATTGTAAGCCTTTATTGCTAGATATGTAATATATAGATATATGCTTAAAATGTTAAACAATAATTGAAAAACAGCCTAACCAAATAAACATTTTTCATTATGAAGATAAAATATTTTAAGCAGCTAATTTTGTATTTTAACTTCATCTTGAAAGATGAAGTTTTTTTGTTAATACAAAAGATAAAAATTGATATGTTTTTAAAACATATTAATACTTAAAATCTTATTATAATTATTAACATAGAAGGGGGATACAAATGCAGGTAATTAAAAGAGACGGAAGAATATCAGAATATAACGATGAAAGGATAATTAAAGCTATTACGCTTGCAATGTCACATACAACAGGTGGAGTAGATATAGATTTAGCAACTAAAATAGCAGATAGTGTAAGAAACCAATTAAAAGATAAAGTACAAGTGTCTGTTTATGAAATTCAAGATTTAGTTGAGAAAAAACTAATGGGATCTTCAAGAAAAGAAGTTGCACAAGAATACATAACATATAGATACAATAGAGATGTAGCAAGAAAATCAAAAACTAAAGATATGTTTTTAGAAATAATAGAAACAAAATCAAATGATGTAACAAGAGAAAACGCAAATATGAATGCAGATACTCCAGCTGGAATGATGATGAAATTTGCATCAGAAACTACAAAACCATTTGTTGATGATTTTTTACTATCAACAGAGGCAAGAAAAGCTGTTAAAGACGGATACATTCATATTCATGATAAAGACTATTATCCAACAAAAAGCTTAACATGTTTGCAACATCCATTAGATAAAATATTAAATAATGGATTTAGAGCAGGACATGGAAGTTCAAGACCTGCAAAAAGAATTGAAACAGCAAGTATTATCGGTTGTATTTCTTTAGAAACTGTTCAAAACGAAATGCACGGAGGACAAGCAATACCAGCGTTTGATTATTACCTTGCTCCATATGTTAAAAAAACTTTTGTAGAAGAATTAAAAAAAGTAGAAGAAGTAGTAGAAGAAGATTTATCGAAGCTTTATGATTATGAAGTAGAGGACTACATAAAAAAAGATACAAAAGAATTAAAAGGAGAGAAAAAATATATACAAATTGCAATAAACAATACTGTAAACAGGGTTCATCAATCAATGGAAGCATTTATACATAATATGAATACAATTCACTCAAGAGGAGGAAACCAAGTTGTATTTAGTTCAATAAATTATGGAACAGATACTTCAGCAGAAGGAAGATGCATTATAAGAGAAATGCTTAAATCTACTGAAAAAGGTGTAGGAAATGGTGAAACACCAATATTCCCAATACAAATATGGAAAAAGAAAAAGGGGGTAAATTATTTACCAGAAGATAAAAATTATGATTTATATAAATATGCTTGTAAAGTTACTGCAAGAAGATTTTTCCCTAATTTTATAAATTTGGATGCTACTTTCAATCAACATCCAAAGTGGAAAGCAGATGATCCAAATAGATACTATTATGAATGTGCAACAATGGGATGTAGAACAAGAGTATTTGGAAATAGGCATGGAGAAGATACATCAGTTGGAAGAGGAAATCTTTCATTTACAACAGTAAATATTGTAAAAATAGCTATAGAATCTGCAAAAGAAGCACAAGAAAATCTTGGAATGAATTTTGAGCTAGGAAGAGATAGCGAAAAATTCATGACAGAAAAATACAACAAAGAAGTTAAAAAGATATTTTTAAATAAATTAGAAAAATATACAGATATTGCTGCAAGACAATTATATGACAGATATAAATTCCAATGTACAGCAGTTGCAAAACAATTTCCACTTCTTATGGCTGGTATGTGGCAAGATAGTGAGAAATTAAATCCAAACGATAAAGTAGAGCCAGTATTAAAACATGGAACATTAGGAATAGGATTTATTGGTCTTGCAGAATGTTTAACAGCACTTACAGGAAAACATCATGCAGAATCTGAAAAATCACAAAAATTAGGTATAGAGATTATCACTCAAATGAAGGAATCATGTGATAAATATTCTGAGCGTTACGACTTAAATTATTCTTTACTTGCAACTCCTGCAGAAGGGCTTTCTGGAAGATTTACGAAAATGGATAGAAAAGAATATGGAACAATTTTAGGAGTAACAGATAAAGACTATTATACAAATAGTAATCATGTGCCAGTATGGTATAAATGTACAGCAGAAGAAAAAGCAAAAATAGAAGCACCATATCATGAATTAACTCTTGGAGGACACATTTTCTATATAGAATTAGATGGAGATGCAACACATAACCCAAATAGTGTAGAAGCAGTTGTAGATTTAATGGACAAATATAATATGGGATATGGATCTATAAATCACACTCGTTCAAGATGTTTAGATTGTGGCTTTGAGAATGCAGATGTTAATTTAAAAGTGTGTCCAATTTGCGGTGGAGAAAATATA
The DNA here is from genome assembly GCA_944391865.1 of uncultured Clostridia bacterium. Classification (GTDB taxonomy): domain Bacteria; phylum Bacillota; class Clostridia; order TANB77; family CAG-508; genus CAG-452. Next base: position 696 of record CALXVD010000045.1, on the reverse strand, counting down.
GATACTATCCAAAGAATAACAGGGTATCTAGTAGGAACAACTTCTAGATGGAATAAAGGAAAGCTTGCAGAACTACATGATAGAGTAACACACAATTAAAATTAGGAGATGATTTGTTATGAAAATAGCTGGATTTTATGATGAAAGTATATCAAATGGATTAGGTTGGAGAGCGGTATTATTTGTAAGTGGATGCCCTCATCATTGCCCTGGATGTCATAATCAAGAAGCACAAGATTTTAATTATGGTAGTGAATTTAACAAACAAGAAATTCTAGATAGAATAAAAGAAAATTCAATTTTAAAGGGAATAACAATAAGTGGAGGGGAACCTCTATGCAAAGAAAACATTCCAGAAGTATTAGATTTTATAAAAGATGTAAAAAAAATCAGGCCAGAATTTAATGTGTGGTGTTACTCTGGATATACTCTTGAACAATTATTAGGTAGAAATGATGAAGTTACTAATAAATGCTTAGATGAAATTGATGTTTTAGTAGATGGACAGTTTGTTCAAAGTAAAAAAGACCCAACACTTAAATTTAAAGGTTCAAGTAACCAAAGAATTATAGATTTAAAACCTACATTAAAAACACATAAATTTATAGAATATAAATTGTAATTTGAATGAATTAATTTATTGCAAATGTTGTAGGGGTCGCCGCCCTCGGCGACCCGAAAATATTGGTATGAGGG
>CALXVD010000044.1 GCA_944391865.1 uncultured Clostridia bacterium | reverse complement strand
TTCATTAAAGGGTTAAAATATAAAAATATTAATTTTGACAAATAATGGTCCGACAGCCCATTGAGGCGGGGGAATACATGCGTATGCCTTGGAGGACATTATTTTCAAAATTCATATTTTATATTTATTTTAATAATTAGAAATATTTACAATTAATTAAATCAGATAAATTCTATATACGTCGCAAATGAAATAAAAACAAATCTTTTTGGTACCTTGAAATATTAAAGAAAAAGTGCTATTATATTAATGTTTGGTAGTATAAAATTAATCAATATAGATATTTTTAAAAAGAAAGGAGTTGATAAGAATATTAGAATTAAAAAATATATGTTTTAATAGAGATAATAAAGATATACTAAAAGATATAAATTTAAAGTTAGATACAGATAAATTTGTAGTAATAACTGGTCCAAATGGATCTCGGCAAATCTACTCTTGCGAAAATAATAATGGGAATAGAAAAGCAAGATAGTGGACAAGTTATTTTAGACGGAAAAGACATTTCAAAAAAAAGTATAGATAAAAGAGCAAAAGCAGGAATAGGATTTGCTTTTCAGAAGCCAGTTGAGTTTAAAGGAATAACAGTATATGACCTTTTAAAATTATCAGCTGAAAAAGAAATAAAAAGAAAAGAAGCATGCGAGATACTTTCAAAAGTAGGATTATGTGCAAGGGACTATGTAGATAGAGAAGTAAACAGCTCACTATCAGGAGGAGAATTAAAAAGAATAGAAATTGCAACAGTAGCTGTTAGAAATTGCAAAGTTACAATTTTTGATGAACCGGAAGCAGGAATTGACCTATGGAGTTTTAATAATTTAATACAAGTATTTGAAGACATGAGAAAAGTTATAAAAGGAACGATTATAATAATCTCTCATCAAGAGAGAATTTTAAATATAGCTGACGAAATTATACTATTAAACAGTGGAAAAATAGAGAAAATAGGCAGCAAAGAAGAAGTGATGAACAACATTTTAAAAACAGAACAAGCAGGATGTTGCAAAATAGGAGGTGCTGCTAATGGATAATGTAGATTTAGAATTGCTAAAAGAAGTAGCAGATATAGATAGCACTCCTAAAGGTGCATATAACATCAGAAAAAATGGTAAAGGAATAGAAAGGCAAATTACAGAAAATATAAACATTGTGACAAAAGAAGATAAATCAGGAATAGATATTTTCGTAAAAGAAAATACAAAATTTGAATTTGTACATATTCCAGTTATTATTACAGAAAGTGGATTAAAAGATGTTGTATATAACGATTTTTACATAGGCAAAAATGCAGATGTAGTAATTATAGCAGGATGTGGAATACATAATGATCATCACAAGGACTCACAGCATGATGGAATTCATAGATTTTTCTTAGAAGAAGGAGCAAAAGTAAGATATATAGAAAAACATTATGGAGAAGGAAAGGGAGCCGGAAAAAGAGTACTAAATCCTGTAACAGAAGTACATTTAAAATCTGGTAGCTCACTTGAAATGGAAAGCGTACAAATAAAGGGAGTAGACTCTACAATAAGAGTTACAAAGGGAATATTAGAAGACAATACGAATTTAGTAGTATCTGAAAAAATAATGACACATGGAACTCAAACTGCAAAAACAGAATTTAATGTAGAACTAAATGGAGAAAATGCAAGTACACATGTAACATCTAGATCAGTAGCTGTAGATAAATCAGTTCAAGAATTTAAATCAAATGTTGTAGGAAACTCAAAATGCTTTGGACATGTAGAATGTGATGCAATAATAAAAGATAAAGCAAAAGTAATTGCAATACCAGAAATTATAGCAAACAATGTAGAAGCAAACTTAATACACGAAGCAGCAATTGGAAAAATAGCAGGAGAGCAATTAACAAAACTAATGACATTAGGACTAAGTGAAAAAGAAGCAGAAGAACAAATAATACAAGGCTTCCTTAAATAATTCTAGGGACTGTCCCTAAAAAGTTGCAGCTTGCTGAAACTTTTTGGGACTGTCCTGAATTACTTAGAATTATCCATTATTCATTAACTCGCAAAACAAATTTACATTGGGGTGTCGCCAAGCGGTAAGGCATCGGACTCTGACTCCGACATTTCGTAGGTTCGAATCCTACCACCCCAGCCACGTTACAAATAGTTAGTTCGATTTTATAAAAAAACTGAAAAATAATTAAATAAGTAGAATTATATTAAAGCAAAATAGAAAGAGGAAAACACTAATGGATAAAGAAAAAGTAAAATCATATGATTTAAATTTAAAAGTAATATTTTTTAGTCTGGTAGTGTGCATAGTTTCTTTTGGTGGTTTTGTATATATAATATTTTTTGCACCGTTGCAAGAAGTATTACATTATCAATTAACTATAATGAGATTAACGGGAAAACCAGTTTGTATTGGTGCCGGGTTGTTGTTTATACCATACATATTATATTTAATATCGTTACTTATTTATAAAAGAAAAAATGTGTTGACTATATATGAAAGTAAAATTGAATATTATGGTTTATTAAAAGGAAGGATTATAATAAATAAGAAAGATATAAAAGATATATATATTTCCAAAAAATTAGTTGTAAAATATAAAGAAAAAAACAAGTTCGAAATACTTAATATAAATTTATTATATATTAAATGTAACAAAAATGAAATAAGAGAGTCAATAATTAATTTTAAACAAGAATATGATATTAGTAAAAATATATTAATAAATATATTAAAAGAATACAAATTAAAAGACTTGACGCAATTAAAAGAACATAAAGAAGCTTTTGAGGATTGTGTTATTAAATTCTATAATACAAATGAATTCACACAACAGGAGATAGCATCAGTTTTAAATACAAATTCTACGAAAGTTTCAAAAATAATAGGAAGATACATAAAAAAACTTTAAAAAGATTTTAATCTATTGTTTTGTGATTCCAAAGCTTAGCATTACAGACATATATAAACAAATTTTTTGTTTTTTTACATATAATATCTATTTTAATATTAATTTAATTTTTCCTATTTATAATAACAATATAATCATCAAAGGAAAGACTCTAAAAAATTAATATCACCCCAAAAGTAGGAAAAGATTTACCAATTTAATGGGAAATCTTTTCTCCTACGTAATAAAATGAATTGATTAAAAATAAAATAAATGCTATAATCAAAAAAGTGAGGAAAAATTATGAAAGTTTTAATTGTAGAAGATGAAAGAACATTATCAGATACAATAAAGCAATGCATATGTAAAAAATTTGATACAGAACAAACATATGATGGATATGAAGCATACATAATGGCAAAAGAAAATATATACGATGCAATTATACTAGATCTAATGTTACCAGAAATGTCTGGATATGATGTATTAAAAAAATTAAGAGAAAACAAGGTAACTACACCTGTACTTATACTAACAGCGAAAGATGCACTAAATGATAAATTAAAAGGATTTAATTATGGAGCAGATGATTACTTAGTAAAACCTTTTGAGAGAGAAGAATTATTAGCAAGACTAGAAGCTATAATTAGAAGAACAAGTGGAATATATAAAGAAGATATAGTTGAATTTAAGGACTTAAAGTTAAACACAAAAAATAGAAGAGTATTTATAAAAGACGAAGAAATTATTTTGCAAGGTAAACAATTTGACATATTAGAATATTTAATAAATTCAAAAGGAACAATTATAACAAAAGAGCAAATTTTTGATAAAATTTGGGGATTTGATTCTTTTACAACTACAAATGTGGTAGAAGTCTATGCAAGTGGATTAAGGAAAGCTTTAAAAAAATATGGATATGATAAATATATAAAAACAATAAGAGGAGTTGGATACATGATTATAGAGTAGTAATTAATCTCCTCTTTTTGTGTTAAGAGGTAATAATGAATGAGCAAAAATTAATAAAAAAACAATTAATTAAAAATATGTTTTACACTTTTATAGTATTTGCAATAATACTTATTTTTTTTGATGCAATAATATATAATCAAATATCAGTATCTCTTTATAAATCAATAGATAAAGAACTAGATAAAACAGCAGAAAATTATATAAAATATGCGCCAAAGCAAATTACAATATCAGATGGAAATAAAATTACAAGCATAGTTGAATTTAAAATCAATCCAAGGTTAATTTATATAATAAGAGATAGTAGTGGCAATATAACAAATAGTGAAAGTATAGGAAGATTATACAAGGACTACTTGCTAGAAACAAAATTTAATAAAAATATTTTAAACAAAATCTATCCAATAACTGTTCAAGATGATTATAATTACAGAGGCATAACAATAAAACTGGAGACAGAAACAGGGGAAAATTATTATGTCCAACTTCTTGCTAACGTTGATGGAGAAGTTGAAACATTAAAAAATGTAACAGATGTATTGCTTGTAGGAAGTTTGATAATAATAGTAGTAGCAATAATAAGCTCATATATATTATCTAAAATGACTCTAAAACCAATAATAAATTCATATAAGAAACAAACGGAATTTGTACAAAATGCAGCACATGAACTAAGAACACCACTTACAATAATACAAGCAAAACAAGAATTATTATTACAAGAGCCAGATGCTAAAATCTTAGATAAATCTGAAGATATAAATATAATGCTTAAAGAAACAAAAAGATTAACCAAACTTATAAAAGAATTAATGGTACTTGCAATGGCAGATTCAAATGAACTTAAAATGAACAAAGAAAAAATTAACATAGATAGTTTGATAAAAGAAATTGCTGTGCCATATACAGATTTTGCCAAAATACAAGGAAAAGAAATTGTATTAAACTTAAATTGTAATAAAGAAATAAACTTAGATAGAAATAAAATTAATCAATTGATAGTAATAGTTTTAGACAATGCAATAAAATATACATCAGAATCTGATAAAATAGAAATAAAAACATATTCTAGAGAGGGAAAATGTGTAATAGAAGTTGCAGATACTGGAATTGGAATAAGCAAAGAAGCGGCAAAACATGTATTTGATAGATTTTATAGAGAAGACAAAGCACGCTCAAGAGAAAAAGGAGGAACCGGTCTTCGGACTTTCAATAGCGCACACAATTGTAAACTTACATGGTGGAAGCATAAAAATAATGCCAAACGAGCCCAAGGGTGCAAAAGTTATTATAAAATTGTAATGGGGAAAAAGGGGTCAGACCCCTTTTTCCCTGTTAATTTCTTTTTTTGACAAAATTAGTCAGAAAGTTTGCTATATAGTGCAATGCACCAAAGTCCAGCTATTCCTACAATACCATATATAATTCTAGTAAGAACAGACAAACTTCCAAATAGTGCATCTACTAAATTAAATTCAAACAAACCAACAAGAAGCCAGTTTATTGCACCAATTATAACTAAAGTAAGTGCTATTCCATTTATAATTTTCATTTTAAAAACCTCCATTTTTGTTTTTCTTATTGTGTGCAGTTTATTTATAATTATACATATTATTGCAAAATAATTGATTTTTAAACATTTTTAAAATATAATTTTAATAATTAAAAGGAGAATAGAATGTTAAAGAAAAATGAAGAATATGTAGTAGATATTATAGATAATGGATTTCAAGGAGAAGGAATTGCTAAAATTGAAGGAATTACGGTGTTTATCGATAAAGCAATAAAAGGAGAAAAAATTAAAATAAAAATTCTGAAAGTCCAAACAAATTTTGCATATGGAAAAATAATTGAAATTTTAGAAAAATCTGACAATAGAATCAGCAATGAAGATTGTAAAACATATAAAAGATGTGGTGGATGCAATTTAAGGCACATTAAATACGAAGAAACCTTAAATATAAAAAAGGCAATTGTAGAAAATTGTTTATATAAAGCATTAAAAAGAAATGTTAAAGTAAATAATGTTATTGGTATGGAAAAACCATTTTTTTATAGAAATAAACTTCAATATCCAGTTGGAGTAGATAAAGATGTAAAGCCAGTAATGGGAGTTTATTCTAGTAGAACACATGATATTATTCCAACAAATGAGTGCTTTATACAAAATAAAGAATGCCAAATTATAGCAAATGATATTTTTGAATTTATTAAAGAAAATGGTATTAAGCCATATAATGAAAAAACTTTAAAAGGAACTGTAAGACATATAGTGATAAGAATTGGTGTTAAGACAGATGAAGCATTAGTAACATTAGTGTTAAATGATAATAAATTCAAAAAAGAAAAAGAGTTAGTAGAATTTTTAGTGCAAAAACATAAAAATATTAAATCAATTGTTGAAAATTTTAATACAAAGAATACTAATGTAATTTTAGGAGATAAAACAGAAGTAATTTATGGAGATGGATATATTTATGATATATTAGGAGATTACAAATTTAAAATATCTCCGCTCTCATTTTACCAGGTCAACCCTGTTCAAACAGAAATATTATACAATACAGCAATAAAATATGTAGGAGAAGATTTTGACACTCAGCAAAATAAAATTGCTTTAGACCTATACTGCGGTATAGGAACAATTGGGATATTTGCATCAAAATACTTTAAAAAAGTATACGGAATTGAAATAGTTAAACAAGCTATTGAAGATGCAAAAGAAAATGCTAGAATAAATAATATTAATAATATAGAATCCTTTGCAGGAGACGTAGAAGAACTTTTGTCAAAAATAATTGAAAAAGAAAAAATAAAACCAGACGTAGTATTTGTCGATCCACCAAGAAAGGGATTAGATAAGAAGACAATTGATGTTTTAAAAGAATTAGAACCAAGCAAAATAATATATATTAGTTGTAATCCAGCAACATTTGCACGAGACGTTTCATTATTAGAAGAAAAATATGATATAGGGAAAGTACAACCAGTAGATATGTTTCCATATACAAGCCATGTGGAATGTGTGGCGGTGCTACAATTAAAATAAGACAGGTAATACTTGACTTCGATATGGTTTCAGAGATTATAACTTTTGAGAACAAGGGCAGATTTGGAAAAGAAAAACATCAAAATTTAGGTGTGAAAGTTAAAGTAATTGCTGATATGGTAAATGGAAACACATAAAGTGATTTTTAAGAAATTGAGCAAAGTGTTTGAAATACTGGAAAATTTGAGATTGTGTCTATTATAAGCACAACAGGTATAAGTTGTGAGGGTAAGTAGATATGAGGTAAAACTAGATATTTCGAGTGCTAGAAGAAATTTATTAAAATGAGTTATAGAGAATCTTTATAAAATTAGGTGTCAGTAGATATGTACTGATGCTTATTTTTGTAGGTCAAAATTTTAAGTTTTTTTGACTTATAAATTTCTATGGGTCAAAAATAATAAAAAAATTGACCTAAAGGAAAAGCTAGAGAAAAAGGAATAAGTAATATAATTGCAGAAGTTACATTTGAGAATGTTTATAGTTTAAGAAATTTAAAAGATTTAGGTTATGAAGAACAAACTTGGTATCAAAAAGATGAAAATATAAAAAGGTATATTTTGTTAAAAAAATTAGGAGAAGTGGATAATGAGTAATACTATAAAAGCAATAGTATTTGATTTAAACGATGTAAGAAAAAAAGCTGAAAATGGTGATAAATTTGCGTGCTATATTTTAGGAAGAAGTTATGATAGTGAAGAAAATGGAGCAGAGCAAAGTTTTGAAAAAGCAATGTACTGGTATGGAAAAGGAAAAGAGTTAGGAGATCCTCGCTCAGCCTATGGGGTTGGTGCTTGCTATTATTTTGGAGATGGAGTAGAACAAGATAAAGAAAAAGCAAAACAAATACATGTAGAGGCATATAAACCATTATTAGAACTTATAAATGAGGAAGAACAAAATCCAAGAAAACAAGCATTTTCAAAATTTTGTTTAGGAGCTTATTACTATTTTGGATTTGGAGATATTGAAAGAGATGAAAAGAAGGCATTTGAATTGATACATGATTGTGCAATGCAAGGACATCTTCCAGCAATTTATGATTTAGGAGCGAATTTTTATTATAATGGAGTTGGAACAGAGAAAAATTTGAAATTATCAGAGTATTACTTGAAAATGGCAGTAGATGCAGGATTACCAAGAGTAAAAACTAAGTATGAACAATATAAAAGTGAATATGAAAGTGAACTAGAAAAATAGTGTGTAGATATCTTATAAAATGAGATACTTGATAGAGGAGGAATTTGAAATGGAAAATTATTTTATTATTCATGGCTCATTTGGAAGCCCTTTTGGAAATTGGTTTAGTTGGTTACATGACTTTATAGAAGATGAAGGAAAACAAGTATATGTGCCAGGCCTTCCAATAGGGGTAGGATATCAAAATTATGAAAAATATGATAATGTTAATAAATCTATGTATTTTGATAATTTAGAAGATGTGAAACAATATTCTAATGAAATAATTTGTTTCTATTCAGATAATGACCCATATGTAAAATATGAAGTAGAAAAAGATTTTGCAGACAAAATTGCAACAGAGCAAGTTTTTATACCAAATGCAGGACATATCAATAGTGAAAGTGGATATGATACTTTTGAAGATATAGTAAATTATTTATAAAAGTTATATTACAAAAAAGATGAAAAATCCGTAATACAGAAAATTATATTACGAAAAATTGCAAATTTTTGTAATATGGAAATTAAATATGTCGGAAACCTTCGTAAATAATTTGTCATTTACGAAGGTTTCCGACAAGCAAATACAGAAATACTTGATGTAAAAAACTTTAAGAGTTTGAATTTTTAATATTTTGCCATTTCAGTTCGTGAATCGAATAAAATTTACGAATTAAAACGGCATTTTTTAATATATAAGTGTATTTTAATTGAATTTGGGCATATTATATAATAAACAATATTTTTTATGCAAAATAGTTGCATAAAAAATAGGAATATGATATACTAATAACAAATTGGAGGTTTTTATTATGATAACAAGTTTGAAATTTAATAATTGTTTTGCTTTTAATAATACTATAGAAATGAGTTTAAAAGCAGATATGAGAACAAAAAAATTTTCATCAAACATAATTAATATAAATGATAATTTAAACATATTAAAATCGGCAGCTATCTATGGACCAAACAATACTGGAAAAACAACTTTAATAAACTGCATTAAAGCTATAAAAGGAACTTTACTAAATAAAGAAATACATTTGGATTCAAATATATTTACAGACAACAATATCTGTGAAGAGGCTATTTCATTTATATATGATAATAAAGAGTATTCATATGAATATAAGTTTGATGATAAAGAAACGATGTATATATATGAAAAAATGTGTGAAATAGTAAAAGACCAATATAATAATGAAAAAGAAGAGCTAATATTTTTAAAAGATACAATTAATGAAAAATATGAATGCCCACAAGATGAAGAATTAGCAAAAGTATTAAATATATCTTCTAATAACAATATTTTAATATATACAGTACAAATAGAAAAGTTCCCAATACTAGAGAAAATAAAAACTATATTAACAGGTATAGCAAATAGTATTGAAATAGTAGATATGAACAAAATACCAAATTCAAAAACAATACAAATGCTAAAAAACAAAGATGATGAAACCAAAAAAGTTGTTGAGTTTATTAAGAATGCTGATTTATATTTAGATGATTATATGTATGTGGAAGATTTAGATGTTGAAATAGATGGAAAAGTTGCAGATGAAAAAATCTTAAAAAATCAAAGCTTTATGGATCAAATAAAAATTGTATCAGTTTATAAAGGGCAAGCAGTTCCAAGTATTATATTTGATTCATTAGGAACAAGAAAATTTGCAGCTCTTGCAAGTTATGTAATAGAAGCAATAGAACAAGGTAAAACATTAGTAATTGATGAGTTAGATAGCAGTTTACATTTTAAAATTACAAGGGCAATAATTAGTATGTTTAATAACGAAATAAATAAGAATGCACAATTAATAGCTACACTTCATGATATAAGTTTATTAGACTGTAAAAGAATGTTTAGAAAAGAACAAATATGGTTTACAGATAAAGACGAAAATGGAACAGATTTGTATTCACTAAAAGAATTTAGTTATGCAGAAAACGGAGTAAGAGATACATCAAATATACAAGAAAAGTACATTAAAGGTGAATTTGGAGCAATACCTGAGCCAGATTTAATATCTACCTTATTGGAGGTGGATAATGAGGAAATATAAAGGAAAAAAGATATGTATTATATGTGAAGGATATGAAGAATTAGAGTATATTGAAACATTAAAAAGTAAGGCAGTATTTTCTAATAA
>CALXVD010000043.1 GCA_944391865.1 uncultured Clostridia bacterium | reverse complement strand
TTTTTTGAAGAAACTACTATCATATATAGATATGCAAAAAAGTGCCAAAAAAGCGACGCACGAGAATCGATTTTAAGGCGTTTTTATTTTTTAGGCATATAGTTTGTTGTCCGTAAAATAAGGCAAATGCAGAGAAATAGGCACTTTGGAGATTTTTGAAAAATTTTCATACAATTTAATATATAAAAATAAAAAATATATAATCAGAAAAAATTATAGATATAAATTTAAAAATATAATAAGTAAAATAATTATGGTAATGAAATTATATAAGTAAAATAAAAAAATGTCTTAAAATTGATTTTAATAAGTCATAAGAATATTGATATAACAGTAATACAAAAGACTTATAATAATAATGAATATAATACTGTTTTATATTTTCTCCTATCTCTATTTGCGCAAAACTTTGATTTTGCGCAATGTTATATTTCTATAATTACATATCTACTCTCTCTATTTTTCTTACAAATTTTCTTACAAAATATTTATTAATATCTCTTCCTAATCATTGTTAAAGTAATTAAAGCATATTTAAAATATAATTTTAATATTTGTAACTTTTATTATATCATATTACAAAATTATTGATTCATAGCTCTATTACATTTTAAAAAATATTTTTTTCCTAATTATCTGCAAAATTATTTTATTTATTAACTTTTTTAATTGAATTAATTAAAAGTATGTTATTAATTGCTTTACATAATGTGTGTCCCTTCCCCTATTTTCTTCTAAAATTAGTAAAAACAATTAATTAATTAATTATATAAATTTTGACATTAAATACAAATTTCGACAAATTATTAATATTATGTTGTGTTAAACTTTAATTATAAGAATATTACCTTAGAGGTGATTGTTATGGAAGAAAAAAAGAGAAAAATATTTAAGGTAAAATACACAAATTATTTTGAACCTAAAAAATATCTGCTTACTTATACAGAAATAAAATTTTATAATAATCTTTTCGAAATTGCAGAAAGACTTAATCTCGTCCTCTATACAAGGGTATCAATATATGAATTAGTAAATATCAAGGATACATTGTATAAAAGAATTGCTTTTAGACAATGTGGTCATTACACTGTTGATTTCGTATTAGCAACCAAAGATACTTCTGAAATAAAACTATGCATACAATTAATTGACCCTTACACTGATAATGTTAAAACTTTAAAAAGGCAAAAATTTGTTGATGACCTTTTTGATGAGTTAAATATAAAACTTTTAAAAATAAAGATTACGGACGAGTTTAATAAAGATTATATGGAAATTGATATTAACAATATTATAGGGAATCAATTTATTAAATAATTTATTATTTTATAAAAGGTATAATAAAATTGGAAATTTAAACCCCTCCTCTTTTATTATACCTTTTTTGCAAATGTATTATTTATTATTTTTGAAGAAATAATTCATTCTTTCTAAAAATTCTTCGTTAGATTTTGTGTTTAGAATTTGATCTATTAATTGCTCTGTCATTTCTTGAACTGACATATTTGATATCGCTTTTCTTAGTGCAAAAACAGTGTCTAACTCTTCTTTAGATAAAAGTAATTCTTCTTTTCTAGTTCCAGATTTATTTATATCTATTGCAGGAAATATCCTTTTTTCTGATAATTTTCTATCTAAATGTACTTCCATGTTTCCTGTTCCTTTAAATTCTTCGAATATAACATCATCCATTCTGCTTCCAGTATCTACCAATGCAGACGCTAAAATAGTTAAACTTCCTGCATCTTCTGTATTTCTTGCAGCTCCAAAAAATCTTTTTGGTTTGTGAAGGGCACTTGGATCTAACCCTCCTGATAATGTTCTTCCTGAACTAGGTATTACTAAATTATATGCTCTTGCAAGTCTTGTAATACTATCTAATAAAATTACTACATCTTTTTTTTGCTCTGTTAACCTTTTTGCTCTTTCTAATACCATTTCAGCAACTTTAACATGATGCTCTGGTAATTCGTCAAAAGTTGAGTATATTACAGTGCCCTTTATTGAGCGCTTCATATCTGTAACTTCTTCAGGTCTTTCGTCAATTAAAAGTACTATTAATTCAACCTCTGGGTTATTAGTAGTTATGCTATTTGCTATTTTTTTTAGTATTGTAGTTTTACCAGCTTTAGGTGGTGCAACTATCATTCCTCTCTGCCCTTTTCCTATTGGAGATAGCAAATCCATTAATCTCATTGTATATTCTGTTGGAGAAGTTTCTAATCTTAGTCTTTTATTTGGATATATAGGTGTTAAATCATCAAAAGAATGCCTTTTCATTGCATTTTCTGGATGTTCGCCATTTACTTCACCTACATATATTAGTGCTGGAAATTTTTCTCCTTCTTTTGGAATTCTTTTTATTCCTTTTACCATGTCACCTGTATTTAGGTGAAATCTTTTTATTTGAACGGGAGATATGTATACATCTTTTTGAGTAGGTAAATAATTCTCTCCACGTAAAAATCCATAACCGTCTGGAAGTACTTCTAATATTCCTTCAACGAACTCATCTCCTTCGTTAGTTAGTTTATATGTTCCATCTGAAGCCTCAAGCTTTTTTTCTTTATCATGATTTACTTCTTTATCATTTAATAAAGAAATAATTTCTTCTTTTTTTAATTTAGACAAATTTTTTATTCCTTTTTCTTTTGCCTTGTCTTTTAATTCGGCAAGTGTCAAACCCTCTAAATTCATGTACATATACCCCCTATTTTATGACATTTTATTTAAATTTTAATTAATAATAGGAAATTTAAAAGAAATTAAATAATAAGATCATAAACAAATATTTACCTAGGCAAAATTCAACTTTGTTGCCTAGGTTCTAGTTTCCACTATCAATATATACCCTTTCATTTGGTAAATACATATCTAATTTTTCTCTAGCTACATCTTCTATATATTCATTAGAATCTATGTTAGCTTTTGTGTCATTCAAGTTTTTTTGATATGCTAATTGTTTATCTAACTGTTCTGTATAGTATTCTTGTGTATTCTTATATGAATTTAAAGTTTTTTGTTGCCCTACAAAAATATACATTACATATGCTAAAATACCAAGAATTAATAGCTTTTTATAAATTTTATTTGCTTTTATTTGTTTTTTCATCCGTATTACTCTCCAGTATAATTAAAAATATATAATATTACTTGCTTTATATTATATATTCAACAAAATTAACTTAAATCCTTCTAACATTCTTCTTTTTTCTTCTTATTATGCTGATTTTTTAGTTTAAATTTAAAATTTGACAAGATTTTTCTTGTATTAATAATAATAAATGAGATAGGTTTAAAAAATATTTTTTTAATTAAATTAAAAATAAATTTAATAGGCAAAACAAATATATAATAAAATAATTTTTTCAAAACATTTATTATGTACACATTAATTTTAATAAAAATTTTGCTGAATATTAGCATATAAATAAATATCCCAATAAATATTCCTATAAATATAAATGCTCTCAAAATACCATTATTGAATTTGAATATTGAATATAATATAATTGCACCTGTTAAAATCCAAAATATAGTGTCTTCAATATAAGTTATAAAATCTTTAGTTTGGAAAGCTTTTCTCAATATCCTAAAAATATCAAATAAAATTCCTATTAAGAATCCATTTAATATAAATATCAAAAACAAGTAAAATTGATTATCCAAAAGATCACCTTATTTTCTATTTAAATATTTTACCTATTAATGAAGTTGTTTTTTTATCTGTATCTTTTTCCGAATATAATAAATTATATATGTCTCCTTCTACTATCACTTCAGAAGTATCTATACTTAATTTGTTAATTCTTAAATTTTCACCTTTAACGTTTAATAATCCTAATTCCGTTTCAACAACAACGACCTGGTCATCAAAGCTTAGCACATCCAGAACTCCTGATATACTTAGCTTTTCTCTGTTTTCTAACACTAAATTCTGTATAACAGTACTCGATAAATTTTTTCTTTCTTCAATACTCATATATTTTCCTCCTTTAGAAACTTATATAATTGTATAAAATATATATATTCAGACCTTGTCTTTTTTAGAACAAAAAAAATGGGAATTTGAATGAGAAGTGAGAAGTGGGATGTGGGAAGTGTGAAATTAGGGTAAGACTACGAAGACTATCCCTATAAAGCACACCTCTCACCTCACAAAAACAAATTGCAATTTAAAAAGAGAGCTTCAAAATAAACCCTCTTTTCAACATATATTTAAATAATTTAATTTTTAATGTCTAAAATGCCTCATGTGTGTAAATATCATTGTAATTCCGTATTCATTACATTTATCTATTGAATCTTGATCTCTAATTGATCCTCCTGGTTGAATTATAGCTGTAATACCAGCTTCATGTGCTGCTTCTACACAGTCTGAGAATGGGAAGAAAGCATCTGACGCAAGTACAGCACCTTTTGTTATTCCTTCTTCTATTAACTCATTTGCATGCTCTATTGACTGCTTTGTAGACCAAATTCTATTTACTTGTCCTGGTCCAATTCCTATTGATTGTTTATTCTTTCCTAATGCTATTCCATTAGATTTTACATATTTAACTATTTTCCATGTAAATAACATATCTTCTAATTCTTTTTCTGTAGGTTTTCTGTTTGTAACGACTTCATATTCATTTAATAATTCCGAATCTATTGTTTGAAGTATAATACCTCCATTTATTTTTTTAATATCATATGAACCTTTAGGTTGTTTTACAGTTATGCTTGGAAGTAAAAGAATTCTTAAATTTGGTTTTGTTTTTAGTATTTCCAACGCTTTTTCTTCATACGATGGAGCAACAATTACTTCTAGAAAAATCTCTTTCATTTCTTTTGCCATTGCTTCTGTTATTTCTCTATTTGAAACAACTATTCCTCCAAATATTGAGGTTTTATCTGCTTCGAATGCCTTTTTCCAAGCATTATAAATATTAGGATCACTTCCTACCCCACATGGATTTCCGTGTTTACATGCAACAACAGTTGGTTCATCAAATTCCTTTAATAGTTCTAGCGCACCATTTGTATCATTTATATTATTAAATGATAATTCTTTTCCATTTAATTGTTTTGCAATTGTAAGTGAGCCCTCACATTTACCAATTTCTTTATATAGTGCACCAATTTGATGTGGGTTTTCTCCATATCGCATTTCTTGAACTTTTTCGTATGTAAGAGTTAATTCTTGAGGTAAACTTTCGTCTTTTCTTTCTTCTTTTAAATATTTACATATCATAGCATCATAACTTGCTGTATGTTCAAAAACTTTGTTCATTAAATAAAATTTTGTGTCTAATGAAACTTTTCCGTTTTCTTTTAATTCTGTAAGTACCTTTTCATAATCTTTAGGATCTGTTATTACTGTAACATCTTGATAATTTTTTGCTGCACTTCTAAGCATTGTAGGTCCACCTATATCAATATTTTCAACTGCCTCTTCTCTTTTTACATTTTCTTTTAATATTGTTTGTTTGAATGGGTATAAATTTACTACCACAAAATCAATTGTATCTATATTTAGTTCCTCTAGCTGTTTCATATGATTTGGATTGCTTCTCATTGCCAATATTCCAGCATGTACTTTTGGATGAAGTGTTTTTACTCTTCCATCTAAACATTCTGGAAAGCCGGTAAGTTCAGATATTTCTATTGCCTTTACTCCTTCTTCTCTTAATTTTTTATAAGTACCACCAGTTGAAATTATTTCAATTCCCATCTTCTCTAATTCTTTTGCAAATTCTACAATTCCTGTTTTGTCAGAAACGCTTATCAATGCTTTCAATTATATTACCTCCTTCAAAGTTTGTTAAAAAATTTTGTTCTTTTAGTTCTTCTCTCTACATCAAACACATTATATTACAAAAAAAAAGATAATACAACATTAATGGTTAATATAATTTTTTGCGAGGTGTGAAGTGTGAGGTGTGCTTTTAGAGTTAGGCTACGTAAGGCTTACCCTATTTTCACACTTCCCACATCTCACCTCGCACCTCACAAAAACAAATTACAATTTATCCAACTACATGAATTTTTTCCTCCGAGCGAAAAGTTTCACAATTTATTTTACAATTGTTCCTTCATTTTCTACAAATGTAGATTTTACTGTTATGGGAATATTATATTTTTTAGCCATTTCAACGCACTTAGAATGCAAAACTTTTGCCCCATTTTTTGCCATTTCTAACATTTTGTCATACGATATTGTTTTATATTTTATAGCATTTGTATTATTATGTGGGTCATCAGAATATACACCATCTACATCTGTATAAATATATAATTTATCTGCTTCTAAATACGCAGCTAGTGCTACAGCTGTAGTATCTGATCCGCCTCTTCCCAATGTTGTTATATCCCCATTTTTTGTTATTCCTTGAAACCCTGCTACAATAACTATATTATTATTGCTTAATTGTTTTAAAATTTTTTCAGTATTTATATCTATTATATTTGCATTTCCATAAATATCATCCGTTTTAATTGGCACTTGCCATCCTGTATAAGAAATTGCATTATAACCTAATCTATTTAAAAGCATTGCAAGTTTAGAAATTGTAATTTGCTCTCCTACTGAAAGTAACACGTCATGTTCTCTTGTAGAAGGAGAACTTGTTACTTCTTTTTCTTCAGATATAAGTCTATCAGTGGTCTTTCCTTGTGCTGAAACAACAACAACTACTTTATTATTTTTTTTGTATTCTTTTATTATGTGTTCACAAACTAAAAGCAATTTTTCTGTATCTGCTACAGAACTTCCTCCGAATTTTTGTACAATTATGCCCATATATATTGGCACCTCTTTTATTAATTGTATAAACAAAATCTAAATTTAAATTTTATTTATTTAAGGTACAATTTTATTGTTTATTTATAGAATAGACAACTTTAATAGCCACCCTCTTGTAGTAAAAATGTATCTACTATATTATATATTTTTTTACTATTTTCGTTCATTATTTTTTGCTATATATTTTAAATAACTCTCTATAAATCCATCTATTTCCCCATTCATAACTGCTTCAACGTTTCCAACTTCATAATTTGTTCTATGATCTTTAACCAATGTATATGGACAAAATACATATGAACGAATTTGGCTTCCCCATGCAATATCTTTTTGTACACCTTTTAAGTCTTCTATCTTTTCTTTTTGCTCTCTTTCCTTTAATTCTAATAATTTAGATTTAAGCATTTTCATTGCTGTTTCCTTATTTTGAGTCTGCGAACGCTCAGACTGGCAGGAAACTACAACATTGGTAGGCAAATGTGTTATTCTAACAGCTGAATCTGTTTTATTTATATGTTGTCCTCCTGCCCCGGGAAGCTCTATATGTATCTATTCTTAAATCATCCGGATTTATTTCTAATTGTATATCCTCAGTTATCTCTGGTAAAACTTCTAATGATGCAAATGAAGTGTGTCTTCTTCCCCCACTATCAAACGGAGATATTCTAACTAATCTATGAACTCCCATTTCTCCTTTTAAATATCCGTATGCGTTTTCACCTGAAACCAAAAATGTAACACTTTTAATTCCTGCTTCGTCACCTTCTAAAAAATCTAATTCTTTAACTGCATACCCATTTTTAGTAGCCCATTTCGTATACATTCTATATAGCATTTCTACCCAATCTTGTGATTCTGTACCACCAGCGCCTGGATGAAGTGTAAGTATTGCATTATTTTTATCATATTTATTAGATAAAAGAGTTTTTAACTCTATCTTTTCAACTTCTTTTTCTACTTTTTTTGTATTATCTATAACCTCTAATGATAAATCTTCATCAAACTCGTCAATCAATAATAAATTTAAACTATATAAATTATCAATGTCTTGTTTTAATTTATTGTAGGAATTTATTTTATTTTGAAATTCTTTAATTTTAGAAAGTATTGGTGTTGTTTGTTCTGGATTATTCCAAAAATCAGGTACATTTGTTTTTTCTTGTAATTTTTTTAATTCTATTTGTAAGTTATTCATGTCAAAGTGAATCACCTATATTTTCTAGTTTCACTTTTAAATTAGAAAGTTTCTGCTTATTCTCCTCTAATTCTAACAATTTACACACTCCTATATAATTATAATTGCTATGTTTTTACTATTAATTTTCGTTTAAAATACTATTTATAGAATCTAATAGCCCAGCAGGTGTTTTTATTACTAGCTTTGTGTTTGAACTACTATCTTCCATATAACAATACTCTGGTAAATCTAATTGAATAAAAAATACTTTTCCATTTCTTAAATCTAATTTTACATCATTTCTTATTGCTAAACTTTCAGTATTCTCATCTTGTTCTAATGATATGTTATTGCAAATTGTATTTAACTCATTTGTTGTCTTTTTATCTGTTATTTCAATAGTTTTAGCTAATTCAGAATTTTCATATTTTTCTATAATTATTTTTGTATCGTCACTTGTATTGTTTGATTTATTAGCAACTACAAAATAGATAATAAGTGCTATTGCAATAACAACAGCAACTGCAACACAAATAAATATAATATTTCTTTTGCTCATCTTTTGTGCACCTCCTTCCTAAATTTTCTTAAGTTTTTATACGTTCTTTCCACAGCAGTTTTTATACTTTTTTCCTGAACCACATGAAGTAGCTGCTTATGTATTATCAATATATTTAATATTTATAATATTATTGATATTTCAGGCTTTTTGAGGACTAAGTAACATTAAAATTATCAATATTATTAGTATTATTTTTATTATAAATATCATTTTTCTGTGGACAAATCGTGGACAATGTCAACATCCGTTTACCACACTCATTATATTCTATTACCAAATATAATCAAATGTATAAATTATCTTTTTATACATTATTCGTTCTTATTATATTATTTTTTTAAACAATAGTCAATGAGTAAGAAAATTACAAGAAATCATAAATCAATTTTATATTTAATTATTTCTTTTATGGTTTTTGATTGTATTATGCTGTCATATATATCAGTTGCATATTTGCGAGATTCTTCTGTGCTTGATATGTAAAAATTTTCTGTTGTTTCGATATTTTTATGTCCTAAAATATCTGCAACATCTCTGATTTCAACTCCATTTTTTAATATTTTAGTTGCATAACTTCCTCTTAAATCATAAAACCTACTCTTAATTCCTAATTCATTACGAATAATCTTAAATGGTGAACGAGTTATATCTGTTCCTGTATAAGTCCCATCTTCTTTAGTAAAAACTAAATCTATATCGTTTTCATATTTTTCGTTAGGATTATTTTTTACTATTCGCATTTCTTTTATTTTGCCAGAAGTATTTTTTACATATTCAATATGGTAATAGACATATCTATCTCCATAAAGTTTTTTCAAATAATCTTGTTTATTTTTGTAATTTCGCAATGCAAACAATAAAGTATTGCTTATATGAATTTTCCTTGTTCCTGATTTAGTTTTTGTGCTTCCCAAAAACCATCTTCCCTTATCATCTTTTGGTTTATCATATACATTGTGCTTAATATTTATAGTTCCGTTACTAAAATCTATATCGTCCCAAGCTAATGCACATACTTCTCCTGTTCTCATTCCTGTATAACAAGCTGTTAAGAACACACAAGTAAATGTATCGTTATCTTTAAATTTGTTTAATATTTTATCTATTTCTTCTTGAGTATATAAATGTTTTATATTTTCTTGCATTTTGTCGAATCGTGGCAATCGTAAATCTCTAGCAGGATTATACTTTATAAATCCATAAATATTACAAGCATCTCTAAAAGATCCTTTTAGTACCTTTAAAATATTTTTAAAATATGCTGGTGCAAAATTATTTTCTTCACAAATTTCAGTTATAAATGAATTAAGTTTTACACTTGTCAATGTTGATAATCTATATTTGCCTAATTTAGGAACTATGTGATTTTTTATTATATTCTTATATGCTTGTATTGTGTTGTATTTTAAATTTATTTTACAATAATTTTCTAACCAATAATCTAAATAATCAGTATATGATATATTACATTCTTTAAATGGAATACCTGCGTTCAAATATTCCGTATATGCTTTATTTCCTTCTTCTTGTGCCTCTGCTTTTGTTTTGAATCCCGATTTTGTTATCCATTTTCGCTTTCCTTTTGCAGGAGCTATTTCAAATTGATATTGATATACTTTACCTCTCTTTTTTATATTTACATTAGCCATTATATATTATCATCTCCTACATTAGCAGTTAACTTTTTAATATTTGTCAAATCTGAAAGATCATTTCCTTCGTTTTCAATCAAAAATTTTTCTAATGTAGATTTTAATATTTTTGTACTTCCAAGTTTTAAAGCAGGTAGGTAACCTTTTTCTATTAAAGTGTATATATAGTTAGGACTAGAATGTAAAATTTTAGCCACTTCTTGAACTGTATAAATTAATCTTTCACTCATTATTATCATTTCCTCTCCAAAATAAAAAAGTCAGCATTTGCCAACTTTTTATTTTTCTTTATTTAATAAAATTTCTGCATATTTTTCTGCCTCTTTTTTAGAATGTAATTCTTGTAAAGGCTCATAAAATATTTGCATATTTTTTATATTTACTTCATTTGCAGAATTTAGTAAATTATGTAATGCAATTAAACCGTATGAAACAACTTGTTTCCAATTATATATTTTTCTCTCCATCATAACCTCCAAAATTATTTTTTATTTATTTTCTTTTCTTGATATTCATTCAAATATTTAATCTGTTCTTCATCTTCTAATTCTTGTTCTTCTGGGGTTTTTTTACTCCCACCTATAATAATTAGAATTAAAGGTAATCCAATTAATATAAACATTAATATAGCCATTGAAATAATATCTAACATTTCTTTTGCCTCCGATTTTCTAATTAGGGCTATTGGGGGAATAGCCCTAATTTAGATATTTTTCTTTTTTACTTTTTCCCATTTGTTAGACTGCTATTGTTTCTAGCAACATTGGAATTTCACCAACCAGAACTCTGGCTTGTACTCATTGCGTGTGACGCACC
>CALXVD010000042.1 GCA_944391865.1 uncultured Clostridia bacterium | reverse complement strand
TGGAGCGGGTAGAGGGAATCGAACCCTCGCTACCAGGTCGGAAGCATGGCATTCTACCACTAAATTATACCCGCATTTCTTTTTTATTTTAACATCATAACAATATTTTTTCAAGTATATTTATCTATTTATAATTTATTAAATTACATCCTTTATCTTTGTATTATTACAATCAGATAATCTAAGTAATAATAAATAGCAAATAATACAAAAACAAAAAAAGTTCCGATTGGAACTTTTTTATTGGAGCAGGTAGTGGGAATCGAACCCACGTCATCAGCTTGGAAGGCTGAGGTTCTACCATTGAACTACACCTGCATTTATCTGCTACGTTTATAGATTATAAACTACCTATCTGATTTTGTCAATAGTATTTTTAAAATTTTTTTAAAAGTTTTTAAATTAATGTTTACAAATGTTATCAAGTAATATAAAATATGGATAGAAATTTAATAAAGGTGAAATTATGTTTGAACTTATATCGCATAATGAAAGTGAAACAAAAGAAATTGCTTGCAAACTAGCAAGTAAATTAAAAAAAGGTGATATCATCGTTTTATCTGGGGATTTAGGCTCTGGAAAAACAAAATTTACTGAAGGTTTTCTTTCATTTTGGGGATTAGAAGATGAAATTTCTAGTCCCACTTTTACTATTGTAAATGAATACACTTCAAATGATGTAAATATTTATCATTTGGATGTATACAGATTAGAAGATTCAGATGAATTTCTTTCCATTGGAGGTTTAGAATATTTTGAAAATGGTATTTGCATAATAGAATGGGGAGAATTAATAAAAGATGTATTGCCAAATAATTATATTCAAATAATATTTTCAAAAGATACAAAAAATGAAAATATTAGATATTTAAAATTTAATATTATTGGAGAAAAGTTAAAACAAACAATTAAGGAGCTTTTTAATAAATGAAAATTTTGAGTATATCAACATCAAGTAATATTGCAACTGTGGCAATATCAGAAAATTTAGAATGCATAAAAGAATTAAATATAAATGTTCCAAAAACACATTCTGAAACTATTGTTCCTTTAGTTAAAGAAGTATTAGAAGAAACCAATATACAGCTTTCTGATATAAATCTAATTGCCTGTGATATCGGTCCTCGGATCATTTACGGGTATTAGAATTGGAATATCAACGGTAAAGGCAATAGCTGAATCTTTAAATATTCCTGTAATAGGAGTGTCTTCACTAGAAGCTCTTGCTTATAATATACACGCATCCTCTAACGAAATTATTTGTTCATTAATAGATGCTAGAAATAATCAAGTATATTCGGGTATATTTGATAGTAATTATAATTTGTTAGAGGACTATTTAGCAGATGATATAAATAATGTGCTAGAAGTGTTAAAAAAATACAATAATATTATATTCGTTGGAGATGGAGCATTTGCACATAAAGATTTGTTAAAGATTAATGATTTTTCATATGAAAACGTTATTCATTCTAAAAATATTGCCAAATGCGCTTATACCAAATTTAAAAATAGCCAAATACAAACAGCGGATTCTATTAAACCACTTTATTTAAGAAAATCTCAAGCTGAAAGGATGAAACAAAATAATGGATAAGCTTGAAATATTAAGAATGACTATTTCTGATTTAGATTCCATAAAAGATTCTCTTTTTTCAGATTATGATGATTTCTGGAATTATAGTACTTTTAAAAGTGAGTTATTAAATCCTAATTCAAAATATATAGTTGCAAAAATTAATAACGAAATAGTTGGATTTGCAGGAATCTGGAAAGCTGTTGATGATATACATATAACAAATATTGTTACAGCAAAAAAATTTAGAAAACATCATATTGGCAGTACTATGCTTTCAAAATTAATAGAAATGGCCGAAGATGAAAAAGAAATAACTTCAATAACATTAGAAGTAAACTCTAATAATGAACCAGCAATAAAATTATATGAAAAATTTGGTTTTAAAAAAGTAGGATTAAGGAAAAAATATTATAATAATACAGATGATGCAATTATAATGACTATACATATAAGGAGGAAAACAAATGAAAAAAAATGAATTAAGTTACAAAGAATTAAAAAAGTATTGTAATCCAAATACTTTTAAATTTGAAACAACAGACGAACTAGACGGTATAGATGCAGTTTACGGACAAGATAGAGGAATAAAAGCTTTAGAATTTGGCTTAAGTGTTGATTCTAAAGGGTACAATTTATATTTGGAAGGACCTTCTGGAGTCGGTAAAACTATGTACACAAAAAAATATGTTAATAAAGTGGCTTCTAAAAAGAAAGTTCCAAATGACTGGTGTTATATATACAACTTTGATATTCCAAATGAACCAATTGCAGTTTCTTTACCAGCTGGAAAAGGAAAAGAATTTAAAGAAGAAATGGATTCTTTTATTGAAGATATTAAAAAAGATATAAAATTAACTTTCGGAAACGAAGATTTTGAAAAGCAAAAAGTTATGTTGCAAAACAAATTTGAACAAAAGAAAAACGATTTGCTTGAAAAATTAAATAAAGAATCTTTAAAAAGTGGCTTTCAGGTAAAGGCAACTAATAATGGTGTTTATATGATGCCAGTTATAGATGGTAAAGCAATTGAAGAAGAAGAGTTTGAAAAATTAGATGAAGAAACTAAAAAAACTTTTGAAGAAAATTCTTCTGTAGTCCAAGATCAAATTGTTCAAGCTATAAATCAAATAAAAGTTTTAGAAAAAGAAAATAACCAAAAAATTGACGAATGGCAATCAAATATAGCCCTAATTACCATCAATGCACATATAAACCCTATAAAATCAAAATATAAAAAATATACCAAAATTGTTACTTTTTTAGATGGAATTAAAACAGATATACTTAAAAATCTTTCATTATTTGTAAAAGATGAAAATAATGGCGTAAGGTATAATCAACCTGTAAAACAAGACAAACCTAAACCTTGGCTTAATTATAGAGTAAATTTATTTGTCGATAACAGCCATTTAACTGGTGCTCCAGTAATAATGGATTCAAACTATCAATATCATAACTTGTTTGGTAAATTAGAATATGAAAATCAATATGGAATGCTTAAAACCGATTACACTATGCTTCAACCCGGTTTGCTCCATAAAGCAAATGGCGGTTATATAATTCTTCAAGCAAGTGATTTATTAGCAAATCAAATTTGTTATGATACATTAAAAAAGGCATTACTTGTAAAAGAATTGAGTATAGAAAATAATATGGAACAACGTTCATATATGGTAATGATTTCATTAAAACCTGAACCAATACCACTTAATGTAAAGGTTCTACTAATAGGTGATTCAAATATTTATCATACTTTACTTGCCTTGGATCCTGAGTTCAAAAAATTATTTAAAATAAAAGCAGAATTTGAAGAAACTGCTCCTAAAACAGATACCAATATCTTAAAACTTGCTAATTTTGTGCATAGCTTTTCTGAAAAAGAAGATATGCTTCCTTTAGATAAAGGCGCTATGGCAAAAGTCGTAGAATTTGCCTCTAGAGTTGCTGACGACAAAGAAAAACTTACAACAAGATTCAATGAAATTGGTGAAATAGTTGCAGAAAGCTCTACTTGGGCAAGGCTTGCTAAAAAGAAAGTAGTAACTTCCGAATTTATTGATAAAACTCTATACGAAAGAATTAACAGGTTAAAAAAATACGATTCAAAATACTTAGAAATGATTAAAGAAGATACATTATTAATAAATACTTCGGGATTTGAAGTTGGTGTTATAAATGGACTTACTGTAATGACAATTGGTGACTATAGCTTTGGTAAACCTTCTAAGATAACTGCCACAACATTTATGGGAAAAAGTGGAATCGTAGACATAGAACGTGAAACCGAAATGTCTGGTCCTACTCATTCAAAAGGAGTTTTAATACTATCTGGATATTTAGGTGAAACATTCGCTCAAGACTTTCCTCTATCTCTTAGCGCAAGTTTGTGTTTCGAACAACTATATGGTGGTGTAGATGGAGATAGCGCATCTAGCACAGAATTATATGCTTTGCTTTCTAGTCTTTCTGAAATGCCTATCAACCAATCAATTGCAGTTACTGGTTCTGTAAATCAAAAAGGGTTAATCCAACCAATTGGCGGAGTAAATGAAAAAATAGAAGGATTTTATCAAATATGCAAAATGAGAGGACTAAATGGCGAACATGGAGTAATAATACCTGTACAAAATGTTAGAAATCTTCATTTAAATGATGATGTAGTAAACAGTGTTAAAGAAGGTAAATTCCACATATATGCAATTTCTACAATTGATGAAGGAATAGAAATATTAACTGGTGTACCTGCAGGTAAGAAAAATAAAGATGGAAAATTTCCTGCTGGAACTATTAAATATTTAGCATACGAAAAATTAAAACAATATAATGAAAATAACAAGAAAAAATAAATTGTAATTTATCAAATGGGGAAAAAGGGGTCTGACCCCTTTTTCCCCATTCAGCAAATTAATTACGTGAAAAATAAAAAGATTTAACTATTTTTAAATAATTAAATCTTTTTTATTTCTTATTTTTATTCAGCTTTTGGTTCTTCTTTTTTTGTTTCTTCTGCTGCTGGTGTTACTTCTTCTACTTTAGCTGGTTCTTCTTCAGCTACTGGAGCTTCTGTTACAGGTTCTTCTTTTAATTCTTCTTTAATTGTTACTTCTTTAGTTTCAATTCTTGCTCCAACCTTTTCTTTAGTCTTAGCAGCTTTACCAACTCTATCTCTTAAGTAGAAAAGTCTTGCTCTTCTT
This sequence comes from uncultured Clostridia bacterium, assembly GCA_944391865.1. Classification (GTDB taxonomy): domain Bacteria; phylum Bacillota; class Clostridia; order TANB77; family CAG-508; genus CAG-452. The sequence goes on along the minus strand of CALXVD010000042.1, from coordinate 6,426 downwards.
ACTTTACCAACTCTTACTACTTCTACTTTTTCAACAGTTGGTGAGTGAACTAAAAATGTTTTTTCAACACCTACTCCGTAAGATATTCTTCTTACTGTAAATGTTTGGTTTACTCCTCTTCCTTGTACTTTAATAATTATTCCTTCGAATACTTGTATTCTTTCTCTGTTTCCTTCTTTTACTCTTACATGAACTTTTACTGTATCTCCAACATTAAGTACTGGAATTTTATTTTTCATCTGTTCATGTTCGATTGATTTGATGATGTCCATTATTTTTCCTCCTTCTAAATCAAATGAAAACCTGCGCAATACTTTGTCAAACTTCACAAAATCTTTTTCAACGTATAACATACAGTTTCAAAATATTTTGCTTGTTTTCCTCGTCTTGCTTGCTTTTGACTTGATTTTTATTTTTTTATTTTAGTTTTCTCTGGTCTAACAACTCAGGTCTTTTTTGTTTTGTTATTTCTATTGATTTATCTTTTCTCCATTTTGCTATTTTCTCGTGATTTCCGAGATTTTAAAATTTCTGGTACTTCTTTATTTAAGAATATTTCTGGTCTCGTGTATTGTGGATATTCTAAAAGTCCATTTGAAAAAGATTCTTCATCTACAGATTCTTTGTTTATTACACCGTCTATGTATCTAGATACGCTATCTATTAATACCATTGCAGGTAATTCTCCACCTGTTAAAACATAGTCTCCAATTGATATTTCTTCATCTACAATTTCATCTAATACCCTTTGGTCTATACCTTCATAATGCCCACAAAGTAATATAAGATGAGTTTCTTTAGACAATTGTTTAACTTTATTTTGATTTAGTACATTTCCTTGTGGAGACAAATATATTGTTTTTGCCCCTTCTTTTTTAACTGAGCTAAAGGCATCATACACAACATCTGGTCTTATTACCATTCCTGCTCCACCACCATATGGAGTGTCATCTACTTTTTTATGCTTATCTTTTGAAAAATCTCTAATATTAATTAAATTAATATTTATTAAATTATTTCCTATTGCTCTTCCTATAATACTCTGATTTAATGCATCAAACATTTCAGGGAAAAGCGTAAGTATATCGATTTGCATATTATAGTAATCCTTCCAACAAATGTACTATTATTGTTTTATTTTCAATGTCTATATTTTTTATGACTTCTTTTGTTGCAGGAAGTAAAATTTGCTTACCTAATTCATTTTGTGCAACATATACGTCATTACTACCAGTTCCGAAAACATCAACTATTTTTCCTAAAAACTCTTGTTTATCAGTATAAACTTTACATCCAAGGATATCTACAACATAGTAAGAACCTTCTTCTAACTTTTCAGCTTTATCCCTTTTTATCTTTAAATAATAATTTCTATATTTTTCAGCTTCTTCAATTGTATCTATACCCTCCAATTTGAGAAATACCATGTTTTTATTTATTCTTACTTCCTCAATTTTAAACTCTTTTAAATCCTTTTTTACTGAAATGTAAATATTTTTTAATTTATTAAATTTTGTAATATCATCTGTAAAAGGTTTAACTTTTATAACTCCCTTCAATCCAGATGTATTTACAATTTGACCTATTTCAAAATATTCTTCCATAATTTTAAACCTTAATCAATAAATTCAACAGTTACTTTTTTTCCTTCTTTTGCAGCTAAAGCTTTCATTATAGTTCTTATGGCTTTTGCTATTCTTCCTTCTTTACCAATTACTTTTCCCATATCACTATCTGCAACCTTAACTTCCAAAACAACTGATTTTTCTCCATCCATTTCATTAATAGAAACAGATTCTTTATCATTTACTAAACTAGTAATTATAGCTTCCAATGAATCTTTCATCTATTTAGCCTCCTTCTCTATTAGACGTTTAACTGTGTCTGTTGGTTTTGCTCCATTTTTTATCCATTCAGCTACTTTTTCTTTATCTAATTTTAATTCAGATGGTTCTACCATAGGGTTATATGTTCCTATTTGTTCGATTATTTTTCCATCTCTTGGTGATCTAGAATCAGCAACAACTATGTGATAAAATGGTGCTTTCTTTTTGCCTGCTCTTTGTAGTCTTATTTTTACCATAATTTTCCCTCCTTCAAATTGTGAAGCATTTTGTATTTTTAACTCTTTACTCTTTACCTAAAGGTTATAAGTATTAAAGTTTCAAAGAATTTCATACAAGCTTCTTTTATTTATATAAAATTTAAAAAATTAATATCAGTTAAAATTTCATACCTTTTAGTGAATTCATGTCTAAATTTTTCATCATGTTTTTCATTCCACCTTTATTGTTCTGCATCTTTTTCATTAATTTTCTAGTCATTTCGTATGAATTAATAAATTTATTTATATCTTGAACTTTAGTTCCACTACCGTTTTGCAATTCTTTGTCTTCTACTTGCATTTAATAATTTAGTATTTTGTTTTTCTTTTTTAGTCATAGAACATATTATTGCTTCTATTTTTACAAATTCTTTGTCATCTACTTTTATATCCCCAAATTTATTCATTCCAGGAATCATTTTTATAAGTGAAGAAAAAGAACCCATTTTCTTCATTTGCCTTAACTGTGTTAAGTAATCATCTAAATCAAATACTTGTTTTTTTAATTTTTTCTCTAACTTTTGAGCTTCTTCTAAGTCAAATGCTTCTTCAGCTTTTTCTATTACTGAAAGCATATCTCCCATACCAAGAATTCTTGATGTCATTCTATCTGGATGAAACTCTTCTATGTCGCTAAGTTTTTCACCAGTTGCAGCAAATTTTATTGGTCTTCCTGTAACTTTTTTAACAGAAAGCGCAGCACCTCCGGCGAGTATCACCATCTAATTTTGTAAGTATAATTCCATCTATTCCTAAATTTTCATTAAAACTTTGAGCAACATTTACTGCGTCTTGCCCTGTCATAGAGTCTACTACCAAAAGTATTTCATGTGGTTTTACATTAGCCTTTACGTTTTTAAGCTCTTGCATTAATTCTTCATCAATATGAAGCCTTCCTGCAGTATCCAAAATTACTACATCATTTAATTTAGAAATCGCCTGTGACATTGCTTGTTTTGCAATCAAAACTACATCCTTTGTATTCTCATTTGCAAAAACTGGTATATTTAAACTACTTCCTACAACTTGCAATTGTTTTATAGCAGCTGGTCTATATACGTCACATGCAACAAGCAATGGTTTCTTTCCTTGTTTCCTTAAAAGATTGGCAAGTTTTCCAGCTGTTGTAGTTTTTCCGTGAACCTTGAAGTCCCACAAGCATTATTATCGTTGGAGGATTTGGCGTGAAATTTATTTTACTTAAAGTTCCACCCAATAATTCTGTCATTTCATCTCTTACTATTTTTATAACTTGCTGACCTGGTGTTAAAGATTTTAATACATCTTGACCTAAAGCCTTTTCTTGTACTGTGTTTACAAAATCTTTTACAATTTTATAATTTACATCTGCTTCTAAAAGTGCAAGTTTTACTTCTCGCATAACTTCTTTTAAATCAGATTCTGTAATTCTTGCTTTTCCACCAAGTTTTCTTGTAATAGCTTGTAGTCTTGAAGATAGACCTTCAAATGCCATATGTTACCCTCCCCCATGTGTTTATTGTTAATGATTTTTCTAAATTATTTTTTATTTGTAGGGGTTGCTGCCCACAGCAACCCGTTATTTTTTCATGGGACGCCCAGGGGTGCGTCCCCTACAACATTTGCAATAAATTTCAAATTTTAAACTAGACAGTTTAATTCTTTTTTTACATGAGTTAATATTTCTGCTACTTGCTTGTCGCTAGATTTTTCTTGAATTTTTGTAAGTTCTGATAATATAATTGCTATTTTTTCTTCTTGTTTAAACATCCTTTTCATAATTCCAAGCTTTTCTTCTAACTCGAAAAGTTTACTTTCCCCCTTTTTTATTATATCTCTAACTGCCTGTCTTGTAATATTTTTATTCTCTGCAATTTCAGAAAGAGATAAGTCTTGATTATAGTAATCTTCTAAGATTGATAATTGTTTTTTAGTTAATAACTTGCCATAAATTTGGCATAACATACTTACTTTAACATTCTTTTCCATATTACTATTTCCTTTATACATGCTTAGGGATACTTATAATTCCCATTTCTCATTAGTATTATTTAGCATTATATTTGTTTAAAAATGTAATGCTAATATACTTTACACTATTTTTTGCCTTTTGTCAAGTGTTTACGCGAAAAAATACGCCTAAATTCAAACTTTAAGCGTATTTTTCTTTTATCTATTATACATTTTGTATAAAATTTAATTTACTTATAATTTCGTCTCCTAAAATTTGATTTGCAAATCGTACTAATTCCTTAAATAATGTAATCTGCCCTCTGTGATGCACATCTAATCCATATAATACCTTTAAATCATAATTAGAAGTAATTTTCCAAAATTCTCTGCAAGGATATATGGTCTGTCCCTTTTGCGACATTTTGTCGCATGGGGACTGTCCCTAATTCACCTCAATATAATTATGTTCGCATGCCCTAATTAATCTATTCATTATTGCAAGCCCTAGTCCTTCTTTTTTTACTCCTTCTATAATTACCAATTTAACTTTATATTTATCTACTTTTCTAAGTAATGTAAATATATTTTTACTAATATCTTCTAGGCTTTCTCCCATATCTAACTTGTTTTGTGTTTTGTACTTATTTAAATTACTCGTTTTTCCTAGTACTAAAACATTTTTTTCTAATTCTATTTCTTCATTTATTTTATCTACAAGTTTATTATTATCATGACTATATACTAACAAACATTTTGTATTTGGTGCATAGTGTCTATATTTCATTCCTGGTGACATTACTTTTTCGTGAGACTTGCACTCTTCCATTATCTGTTTTTCTATTATTACTGGTATCCCTAAGCTTTCAATATCTTCTTTAGTAATTTTCCCAGGTCTTAAAATATGTACTTTGTTTTCTACGACTCTTATAACTGTTGATTCTACGCCTATATCTACCATTCCTGCATCTAAAATATAATCTACTTTTCCGTCTAATTCATCTATTATATCCTCTATTTTTGTTCCACTTGGTTTTCCAGATATATTTGCGCTTGGAGCTGCAATTGGCAAGTTTGAAAGTTCTATTAACTTTCTTGCAATTTTATTACTTGGCATTCTAATCCCAACTGTTTCTAAGCCTGCTGTTACATTGTTTGGTATACATGATTTTCTATTAAATATAATGGTTAATGGACCTGGCCAAAAATTTTCAATTAACGTCTTCTCAATTTCTCCAATTTCTAGAACTAATCTTTCTAACATTTGAGTATTACAAATATGTACAATTAAAGGATTATCTGATGCTCTTCCTTTTGCCTTAAATATTTTACTTACAGCATTTGTATCTAAAGCATTTGCACCAATTCCATAAACCGTTTCTGTTGGAAATAAAACTAATTTTCCTTCTTTTATAAATTGTGCTGCTTCCTCTATTTTATCTAAATTATTATTTTCTTTTAAATCTGCATACTTTGATTTCATAATTATCTCATTTCCTTTTTTAAATAATATTATTATATTACAATTAAATTATTTTTGCAATTTTCTTTATTATTGCATAAACCTTAGCAAAACTGCCAAAATATTCATAGGTGAATTTTGCTATATGGATATATTAAAAATTATTGTTTTATCTATTGGCTCATTAGTAGTTCTTTTCTTGCTTACTAAATTAATTGGAAATAGAGAAATGTCTCAGCTTACTATGTTTGATTATATTGTAAGTATTACTATAGGATCAATTGCTGCCGAAATGGCTACATCTTTAGAAAATAACTATATGGAACCTCTTGTTGCAATGGTAGTTTATGGCTTAGTTACAGTATTAATTTCATATATAACATGTAAAAGCTTAAAAATGCGTAGATTTTTTACCGGAAGGGCAAAAATTTTACTTGATAATAGCAAATTATATAAAGAAAATTTTAAATCAGCAAAAATAGATTTAAATGATTTTCTAATGGAATGTAGAGTTAATGGTTATTTTAATTTAAGTGATATACAAACTGCAATATTAGAACCAAATGGTAAAATAAGCTTTTTGCCTAATGTATTAAAAAGGCCTGCAACTCCTGAAGACTTAAACCTTTCTCCTTTGCAAGAAAATGTTGTTATTAATGTTATTTTAGATGGCGTTTTATTAAAAGAAAATTTATCGAAAACGCGGGAATAATTTAGCTTGGCTTGAAAAAAATTTAAAACAACAAGGAATCAATAATATAAAAAATGTATTTCTCGCTACCTGTGACAATCAAAATAATTTAAGCATATATGTAAAATTGGATAAAAAAAATAAACATGATTTTTTTGAATAAAAATAAATTGTAATTTGTAATACAAATTTTTTGGAACGATTGTAGGGGTCGCCGCCCTCGGCGACCCGCATACCAAT
>CALXVD010000041.1 GCA_944391865.1 uncultured Clostridia bacterium | reverse complement strand
CGAAAAAGTTACAGAAATGCAAAAAGCAATAATAGCAACAGACGAAAAAGTTACAGAAATGCAAAAAGCAATAATAGCAACAGACGAAAAAGTTACAGAAATGCAAAAAGCAATAATAGCAACAGATGAAAAAGTTGCAGAAATGCAAAAAGCAATAATAGCAACAGATGAAAAAGTTGCAGAAATGCAAAAAACAATAAAAAGAACAGAAGAAAAAATAATAAATATGCAGACATCACTTATAGTAATAGAAACAGAAGTTAAAAATAATTTTCCAGCATTATTTGAAATTTATTCTTTAAATTATGAATTGCAAAAAGAAAAAGAAGCTAAAATTAATTCCTTAGAAAATCTATTTGAAGATCATTCAAATCGTATTGCAGTTTTAGAAAGCACAAGCGAAAAACATTCAAAACAATTGTCTAAAGTAAATTCATAAAAAAATTCAAGAAGAAGGGGTTTAAATATGTAATTATGTTTTAATTACATATTTAAGCCTCTTCTTTGTCTACTAGAAAAAGTTTAAAAATTTATAAAATGGTTATCCTAAAATCAGGGTGACTTTTTTTATGAAAAATTTAAAAAGAATTTTTTTAATATTGTTTTTGTTAATAATATTAGTATATGTAACCAATATTACATCTATTCCAGAAAGTATAATTTTATTTAAAGGAGAGAAATTAAATTTGGCATCGGTATTTGGAGTAAAATTTAATGAGGAACCAGAAGAATATGCAACAGTAGAGGCCTCAGCAAATGTAGAAAATATAGAAACAGTAGAAAAAAAGAAGGTAACAGTTAGCTTATTTAATATAATAGATGTAAAAGAAATAGAAGTAAGTACAATTCCTAAGACTTCAGTAATACCACTAGGAAACTCTGTAGGATTAAAATTATATACAACTGGAGTTTTAGTAGTAGGAAAAACAGAAATAGAAGGGCAAAAACCATATGAAGGAACAGGAATTGAAGAAGGAGATATGATAGTAGAAATAGATAAAAAAGATGTTACTTGTACAGCAGAATTAATAGAATGTGTAAATAATTCTAATGGAGAAGATTTAGATTTAAAATATATTAGAGATGGAAAAGAATATGAATCTTCAATTGAGCCAGTCAAAACAAAAGATAATGAATATAAATTAGGATTATGGGTTAGAGATGGTGCAGCAGGAATAGGAACTATGAGCTACTATGAGCCTCAAACAAAAAAATTTGCAGCATTAGGCCATGGAATTATAGATATAGATACAGAAAAGTTAATAGATATATCTTCGGGAGAACTTGTTACATCTAAGATATCATCAATAGTAAAAGGAGAAGAAGGAACACCAGGGGAAATTAAAGGAAGCATAGTAAACCGGCAGAGCCATAGGAAATGTAGAAACAAACACCGAATTTGGTATATATGGTCAAATTACAGATACAAGAAATTTAAGCATAGATAGTATGAATGCAATAGAAGTAGCAAATAGAGACGAAATACAAACGGGAAATGCTAAAATTCTATTAAATTTAGAAAATGGAATAAGAAAAGAATATGATATAGAAATAACAAAAATTTATAGAAACAATAATAGTAACAATAAAAGCATGATAATAAAAGTAACAGACGAAGAACTACTAAACTTAACAGGAGGAATTGTGCAGCGGAATGAGTGGTGCACCAATAATACAAAACAATAAATTTGTAGGGGCAATAACACACGTATTAGTAAACGATCCTACCACAGGATACGCAGTATTTGGCGATTTAATGATAAAACAGTCTAGATAGGGACAGTCCCCATGCGACAAAACTAACAATTGTCACATTAAGCAGAAAACTGTCATATTATATAATGTATCCTAATATGGCAGGAGGTGCTTTTATATTATGGAACAAGAAGTAGATGTTTGCTTTAAAAAAGAAAAAGACAAGAAAAAAAGATGCTGTGTAGATTTAGTTATATTTATATTATCTATATTAATTGCTTTTGTAATTGGGCTTTTAGTTGGATCAGTAACAGGAATATTAGTTTTATTAAGTTTAGGAGCAATAATAGCATTTTTAGCAACGTTAGTTTTACTATTAGTTTTAAGAATAATAAACTTAATTTGTTGTGGAAAGAAAGCTTGTTAGTTTAATTTAAAGGTTACCTATGTAAAAAAATTGCATAGGTAACTTTATTTTGCAACAAAATTTGTTGGGTGCATATAATATAAATTAGATAAATTGGAATTTGTTGTTGTGATGTGAGAGGTGCGAAGTGTGAGGTGTGCTTTTTAGGGCTAGGCTTTGTTAGGTTTACCCTAATCTCACACTTCCCACATCCCACTTCTCACCGCTAAATTACAATTTGTCTAATTATAAATATAAAAAACAGGAGCGATTATATGTGTGGATTTGTAGGATATTGTAATTTAAAAAAAGATTTATCAAAAGAAAATAATATTTTAGAAAATATGAATACAATCTTAAAGAAAAGAGGTCCAGATGAGGAAGGATATTTTTATGATACTAATATAAAAATGGGGCATAGAAGATTAATAATAATAGATGCAGAAAATGGAAAGCAACCAATGAGTGTGATATGTAACGATAATACTTATACAATGGTATATAATGGACAAATATATAATAAAGAAGAAATAAAAAAGGAACTCCAAGAATTAGGTTATGAGTTTATACGGATATTCGGATACAGAAGTTCTTTTAAAAGCATTTATAGAATATGGAACAAATTTATTAAAAAAATTAAATGGAATTTTTAGTTTTGCCATCTGGAATAGCAGAAAGAAAGAATTAATATTAGCAAGAGACCAATTTGGAATAAAACCTCTATATTACACAATGCTTGATGATACTATTGTTTTTTCCTCAGAAATAAAAGCAATATTAGAATATCCTAATGTAGAGATTAAAATTGATAGGCTGGGAATAGGAGAACTGTTTGGAATTCGGCCCTGCACACACTCCAGGAACAGGAATATTTAAAGGTATAAAAGAACTAGAACCAGCACATTTTCTAGTGTTTAATAAAAGTGGAATGCATATAAAAAGATATTGGAAATTAGAATCTAAGGAACATAAAGATAGCTTTGGAAAAACGTGTGAAACAATAAGAGATTTGTTAGAAGATTCAATTTCTAAACAATTAGTTTCAGATGTGCCAATTTGCACAATGCTATCTGGAGGATTAGATTCAAGTATAATTACTGCATATGCAAGTAATTATTTTAAAAGTAAAAATTTAGGTTTGCTTTATACATTTTCAGTTGATTACGTAGATAATGATAAAAATTTTGTGAAAAGTGATTTTCAACCTAATTCAGACAATTATTATATTGATATAATGAAAAGAAAATTTAATACAAATCATCACCAAATAGTAATAGATACGCCAGAACTTGCAGACGCTTTAGAAGATGCAATGCTTGCAAGAGACTATCCAGGAATGGCAGATGTAGACTCTTCACTTTTATTATTTTGTAAAGGAATTAGTAAAGAGGCTAAGGTTGCTTTATCTGGAGAGTGTGCAGATGAAATATTTGCAGGTTATCCATGGTTTTTTAGAGAAGATGCACTAAATAGCAATACTTTTCCATGGTCTATTGCAATAGAAGAAAGACAAAAAATTTTAAATCCAGATATTTCTAAAGAGATAAATTTAAAAGAATATATAGATTTCAGATATAAAGAGAGTTTAAGTAATGTAGAAATTTTAGATACAGATTCGAAAGAAACTGCAGAAAAAAGAAAAATTTCATATCTTACATTAAATTGGTTTATGCAAACACTTTTAGATAGGTCAGACAGAATGTCTATGCAAAATGGGTTAGAACTAAGAGTTCCGTTTTGTGATTATAGAATAGTAGAATATATGTGGAATATACCTTGGGAAATAAAAGCTCTAAATGGAAGAGAGAAAGGGCTTCTAAGATATGTTGTAAGAGATTTGCTCCCAGAAGAAATTGTAGATAGAAAGAAAAGCCCATATCCAAAAACTCATAATCCAACGTATCTTTCAGCTGTAAAAGAGAAACTAAAGAAGATTATGTATAACAAAAATTCGCCTATAAATAATTTGTTAAACAGAGAATATATAATGGACATAATAGAAACTGATGGAAAAGCATTTACAAGACCATGGTTCGGTCAGTTAATGACAGGACCGCAACTCATGGCATATCTTTGCCAAGTGAATATGTGGCTTGAAAAATATCAGCCTAAAATTGAATTATAAATTGGGATTTGGTTTTGTGAAGTGTGAGGTGCGAAGTGTGAAGTGTGCTTTTTAGGGTTAGGCTACGTAAGGCTTACCCTAATTTCACACTTCCCACATCCCACTTCTCACTTCTCATTAAAATTACAATTTATCTAATTAATTTTTTTGTAATATGAGTTTTTTTATAGACTTTAAACAAACCATATTTCTTAAAATTTCCTTAATATATATTGTAAAAAAAGTATGTTTAAGATAAAATTAACATTGTAAATATAGAATACACAAACAATATGAGGATGTAAAATACTTTAGGAGGATTAATATGGCTGAATTTTTAGATGGAAAAACAATTTCACAAAAAATAAAAGAAGGGTTAAAAAAAGAGGTAGAAGAATTTAAAAAGAATGGTATAGTTCCTAAACTTGCTGTTATTATGATAGGAGATGACCCTAGTTCTAAAATATATGTTAGGAACAAAAGTATAGCCTGTGAGCAGTTAGGAATAGAATATGAAGAGTATCTTTTAGAAGAAAATACAACAATGAAAGAGTTATTAGAATTAATTGATAAATTGAACAAAGATAGTAGTGTAAACGGAATACTTCTTCAAAGTCCAATACCAAAAGGTTTAGACATTAATGAGGCATTTAAATCTATTGATCCTAAAAAAGATGTAGATGGATTTAATCCTATTAATGTAGGAAAACTTTGCTTAGGACAAGATTCGTTTATATCTTGTACACCTTATGGGATAATAAAATTATTAGAAGAATATGGAATTCAAATAGAAGGAAAAGATGCAGTTGTAGTAGGAAGAAGTAATATTGTAGGAAAGCCTATGATGCAATGTTTACTTAATAAAAATGCAACAGTAACAATATGCCACTCAAAAACAATTAAACTAGAAAGAGTAACAAAAAAAGCAGATATATTAGTAGTAGCTGTTGGAAAGCCTAAATTTATAACGGCAGATATGGTAAAAGAAGGGGCAATAGTAGTAGATGTTGGAATAAATAGAGAAGAAGACGGAAAGATTTGTGGAGATGTTGATTTTGAAGAAGTTTCAAAAGTTGCAGCATATATTACTCCTGTGCCAGGAGGAGTAGGACCAATGACAATTGCAATGCTGATGAATAATATTGTAAAGGCAGCAAAAATGCAAAATTAATTTTATATAAACAATGGGGGCAAACTTTTTTAAGGAGATTAAATATGGAAGAATTGAAATATTGGGTTTGGCTTTCAAGAATAGAAAGTATACCCCCTAAAACCTTATTATACTTATTAGATAAATATAAAAATCCAAGAGAAATATGGAACAAAACTAAAGAAGAGTTAGTATTAGATGGAATTAAAGAGATTTATGCAAATAGAATAACAGACAAACAATATAAAGAAAATTTGGACAAATATTTAATATATATGAAGAAAAATGAAATAGAAGTTATTACTATATATGATAAAGAATATCCAGACAAGCTAAAAGTAATATATGATCCGCCAGTTGTTCTATACATCAAAGGAAATAAAAATATTTTAAATGAAAAAACAATGGCAATAGTAGGGTGTAGATTATGCTCAAAATATGGAGAGAATATAGCTAAAAAAATAGCATATAACTTGTCTAGAAATAATATTAATATAGTGAGTGGACTGGCAAAGGGAATAGATACATATTCACATATAGGCTGCCTTAAAGCAAATGGAAAAACAATAGCAGTTGTTGGGTGCGGTCTGGACATAGTTTACCCAAGCGAAAACACTAAACTTTTTGGTAATATAATTAATTATGGAGGAGCAATAATTTCTGAATATCCATTAGGAACAAAGCCCATGCCATATAATTTTCCAAGACGAAATAGAATAATAAGTGGATTATCTGAGGGAGTAATTGTAGTAGAAGCAAGAGAAAAGAGCGGTACACTTATAACTGTCGATTTTGCATTAGAACAAGGCAAAAATGTTTATGCAATTCCTGGAAATATAGATTCTGTAAATTCATATGGAACAAATGAGCTAATTAAACAAGGAGCGAAAATAGTAACGAACATGCAAGATATTTTAGAAGATTTATAATAAATATTTGAATTTTATTTTTATATATAATATAATTATAGATATTTAATTGGGAGGTAATATCAATGCCTAATAAAAAAAGTCATAAGAAAGAAGAAATAGAAAAAACAAAAACATATAAAACTAAGAAGAAAAAATCAAGTCCTAAAAGGAAAAAAATAATAAAAAGGGTAATAATTGGATTTTTACTTGTAATGTTAATACTTGCAGGCATTGCATTTGGAATTATTTATGGAATAATAAAAGATGCAAAAATGGATGTTGCAGATTTAGCATTAAAATTTGAAAATTCTATTGTTCTTGATGGAAAAGGAGAAGTAATTGCCGAACTTAGTGGAGATGAAAATAGGAAATACATAAGTATGTCTGAGATGGCAGAATATTTACCAGTAGCATTTGTATCGATAGAAGACGAAAGATTTTACGACCATATGGGAGTAGATATAAAAAGAACATTCGGAGCAACAGTAAAATATGTACTAAGCAAAGTAGGAATAGGATCTTCAGACTATGGTGGAAGTACAATAACACAACAAGTTATAAAAAACATAACAGAGGAAAAAGATAAAACTTGGCAAAGAAAAGTAAAAGAAATGGCAAGAGCATACTACATAGAACAAGAATTATCTAAAGATCAAATATTAGAATTATATTTAAATTTGATATATATGGGTGGAAACACAAATATATATGGTGTAGAAGTAGCATCTAACTATTATTTCTCAAAAAGCGCAAGTGAACTAGATTTAGCAGAATGTGCCTTTTTGGCAGGAATAAATAATACACCAAATAGTTATGATCCTTTTATAGAAGATAACACAGATAATCTTGAAAAAATAAAAAAGAGAACAAGAACAGTTCTTGATAAAATGCATGAATTAGGAAAAATAAAAACAGAAGAAGAATATCAAGAAGCTATTGCAGAAGTAGACGAAGGACTTAAATTTAAAAAAGGAGCAATAGTTGAAACTAGATATTCATATCATACAGAAGCTGCAATAATGCAAATAATAGACCAATTAATGGAAGAAAAAGATTTGAATTATGATGCAGCAAAACTATATCTATATAGTGGTGGATACACAATATACACTACACAAGACACAGAAATGCAAGATATAATGCAAGAAGAATTTGAAAAAGATAAGTACATAGTATCAGGAACAGATAAAGATGAAAATGGTAAGCTAAAAAATGAACATTCACAGGCAGGTATGGTACTTATGGACCATAAAACAGGTCAGGTATTAGCAACATGTGGAGGACTAGGAGAAAAAACTACAACACTAGGATTTAATAGGGGAACACAACTTGTAAAACAAACAGGTTCATCTATGAAACCACTTGCTGTAGTAGCACCAGGAATAGATGAAGGAGTTATAACAGCAGCATCTGTATTTGATGATGTACCATATAAAGATTTTAAAAATTATAATTACTTTAGAGGTTTATTAACAATAAGATATGCAATAGAAAGCTCACAAAATATTCCTATGCTTAAAGCAATTCAAGTAATAGGAACACAAAATTCTTTAGAATTTATAAAAAGTCTAGGATTTACAAAGCTAGATGATGAAAAAGATAATAATATTACTTTAGCATTAGGAGGATTAACTAATGGAGCAAGTCCATTAGAAATGGCCGCTGCATATTCTGCAATTGCAAATGATGGTGTATATATTGAACCAACTTTCTATACAAAAGTAGTAGATAGTGATGGAAATACAGTACTTGAACCAAATCAAGAATCAAGGACAGTAATGTCTTCATCTGCAGCTTATATAGTAAAAGAAATATTAACACAACCTGTAAAATCAGGTTCTGCAACTGCTTGTTCTATTTCTGGAATGAGTGTTGCAGCAAAAACTGGTACTACAAACGACGATTATGATAGATGGCTTTGTGGATTTACGCCATACTATACAGCAGCAACATGGTACGGATTTGACAATAACGAAACAGTAAGAGGATGGAGTCTAAGTCCTGCAACTCAAATATGGTCGTCAGTTATGAAACAAGTGCATAGTGGGTTAGAAGGAAAAACATTTGCAGAAGCTAGACCAGACAATGTTGTTACTGCAACAGTGTGTAGAGATTCAGGTCTGCTTGTAACAGATGCTTGTAAACATGATCCAAGAGGAAATAGAGGTTATACAGAATACTTTGTAAAAGGAACAGTACCAACTAAAACGTGTGATTGTCATGTTGAGGTAGAAATATGTGAAGAAAGTGAATTACTTGCAACAGAGTTTTGTCCTAAAAAAGAAACAAAAGTATTTATTACAAGACCAAATGCTGACACAGATACTGCATGGAAGAGTGCAGCTGATGCAAAATATATGCTAACAATAAAAGATGAATGTAAAATTCACACAGAAGAAGCAGATAAAGTAAAACCTGAAATAAAGCTAAATGGTAGTTCAAATATAACAATAGAACTTAATGATACTTTTATAGATCCAGGTGCAACGGCAACAGATAATAAAGATGGAGACTTAACAAATAAAATTAAAGTTTCAGGTACTGTAAACACAAGCAAAGCAGGAACATATACGATAACATATACAGTACAAGATTCAGCTGGAAACAAAGCAATGGTAACTAGAATTGTAACAGTAAAAGGTAGCGGTACTAGTCCAGGCGATGACGATGATGACGACGAAAATACAACAGGAAACGAGAATGAAAACAACGTAATTGAAGATGAAAATAATGTTGTAGATAATACGACAACATAAAAGATAAATTGTAATTTGTAAGACAAATTCGTTTAAAACAATTGTAGGGGTCGCCGCCCTCGGCGACCCGCATACCAATATTTTCGGGTCGCCGAGGGCGGCGACCCCTACAACATTTGCAACAAATTTTGCCCTACAAATTACAATTTGTTTAATAAGATTTAAATTGGAGGTTTAATTTGAAAATATATTTTTACAACACACTAACTAAAACAAAAGAAGAATTCGTTCCACTAGAAGGAAATCAAGTTAGAATATATACTTGTGGACCAACTGTATACAAAGATGCTAGCATAGGGAATATGAAATCATACATTTTCATGGACAATTTAAGAAGAGTGTTAAAATATAACGGATACCAATTAAAACATGCAATGAATATAACAGATGTTGGACACTTGGTATCAGATGCTGATGAAGGAGAAGACAAGATGGTTAAAGCAGCAAAAGAAGAAAAAAAATCTCCTTTAGAAATAGCCCAAATTTATACTGAAAGATTTTTTAAAGATTTTGATAGGCTAAATATAGATAGACCAGAAATAATATGCAAAGCAACAGACCATATAAAAGAAATGGAAGAATTTGTTCAAAAATTGTTAGACAATGGATACGCATATGAAACATCAACTGCAATATATTTTGATGTATCAAAATTAGATAAATATGGAATTCTATCAGGAATTGATTTAAGAAATCAAAAGGCAGGAGCAAGAGTAGAAATAGATGCAGAAAAAAGAAATCCATATGATTTTGCACTTTGGATTAAAGCTCCTGAAAATCACATAATGAAATGGGAAAGTCCATGGGGGCTTTGCTATCCAGGATGGCATATCGAATGTTCAACTATGAGCAATAAATATTTAGGAGAAGTATTTGATATACATACAGGTGGAATAGACTTAGTACCGACACATCACGAAAATGAGATAGCGCAAAGTAAAGGATGCACACGGAAAAATTCCAGCAAGGTTTTGGATGCATTGTGAATTCTTATTAATAGATGGCGGGAAAATGAGCAAAAGCTTAGGGAATACATACTTAGTACAAGATTTAATAGATAAAGGCTATGAAGCATTAGCATATAAAATGATGTGTTTTACATCACATTATAGAAACAAACTAAACTTTACTTGGGAAGCATTAGAAAGCAGCCAAAATGCATTAAACAGATTAAGAGAAGGATACAAAAAACACTTAGAAGGAAATGCAAAAATAGAAGAAGAAGTAATACAAGAATACAAAAAAAGATTTTTAGAAGCAATAAACGATGATTTAAACATGCCAGTTGCAATGAGTGTAGTTTGGGATGTAGTAAAAAATTCAAATAAATCAAAACAACTGGCAGAACTATTATTAGATTTTGATAAAGTACTAGGAGTAGATATACAAAAAAGCGAAGTAAAAAGAGAAATTGAAATACCAGAAGAAATAAAAGATTTAATAGAAAAAAGAAAAATAGCAAGAGAAAACAAAAACTGGGAATTATCCGATAAAATAAGAGACGAACTAAAAGAAAAGGGATATATAATAAAAGATACAAAAGAAGGAACGCAAATAGAAAAAATTTAGATAAATAAATTGGAATTTGTTTTTGAGAGGTGAGAGGTGCGAAGTGTGAGGTGCGCTTTTAAGGTTAAGCTACGTAGGGCTTACCCTAATTTCACATTTCCCACATCCCACTTCTCACTTCAATTTTTATAGGAGGAGATTTTATGCCAAAAAGAAAAGACTATATAAACTGGGATGAATATTTTATGGGTATAGCATTACTCTCTGCTGAAAGGAGCAAAGACCCCAATTCTCAGGTAGGCGCGTGCATTGTAAGCGAAGACAATAAAATATTATCAATTGGCTATAATGGATTTCCAATAGGGTGTTCAGATGATGAAATATCTTGGGAAAGAGAAGGAGAATTTGCTGATACAAAATATCCATATGTGTGCCATGCAGAATTAAATGCAATTCTAAATTATACTGGAACAACATTAAGAGGAAGTAAAATATATGTAGCATTATTTCCATGCAATGAATGTGCAAAAGCAATAATACAATCAGGAATAAAAGAAGTAATATACATGAGTGACAAATATAAAGACACAGAAGCAGTAAAAGTATCTAAAAAATTATTTGAAATGGCAGGAGTAAAATATACGCAATATAAATCAAGAGGAATTAAACTAGAATTAGATTTATAGGATTAAATATTAATTTAATCCTATTTTTTTTGGAATTTAATTAATAAAATTGGAATTTGTGTGATTAAATTAATTGCAAATATTGTAGGGGTCGCCGCCCTCGGCGACCCGAAAATATTGGTATGGGCTATACCCCATCGGGTGGACTTTATTTCCGCCCCCACCCCTAGGCTTTTTATTTTTTATATAATTAATAACT
>CALXVD010000040.1 GCA_944391865.1 uncultured Clostridia bacterium | reverse complement strand
CATACCACTACAAATTAAAAATAGTGAGGCAAATTTAGTTCTTTTAGATATAAACTTGCCTTTTGAGAATGGTTATGAGATATGTAGGAAAATAAAAGAAGATAGAAATATTCCAATTATTTTTGTTACAAGTAGAGATAGTACGGAAGATGAACTAATGAGTATAAAAGTAGGTGGAATAGATTTTATTACAAAACCCTATGATACAATAATATTATTAGAAAAAATTAAAAGAGCAATAAATTTAAGTAATCCAATGAATTTTAAAGAAATTACTAAAAAAGGATATACACTAGATTTACATTTATCATTATTGAAATATGGAGATAAAGAAATAGAACTTACTCGTAACGAATTTAGAATATTATACTATTTTTTTATGAATGACAATAGGGTAATTTCAAAAGAAGAATTGTTGGAGAAATTATGGAATGATAAATACTATTTAGACGAAAATATATTATTGGTAAATATCAATAGATTAAGGAAAAAAGCAGAAGAAATAGGAATAAAAGATTTATTAGAAAATGTTAGAGGAAAGGGTTATAAACTATGAAATTTATAACATTTTTAGAAGAAAAGATATTTTTAGTTTTGGAACAAATAACTTTTTTAATTATAATTGCATTTATCTTTTCTATGATAGGTATTAAAGGTATATATATAGCATTGACAATAGTGGTATTAGCTTTTTTTATGCTATTATATTTAATTATAGAATATAGCAAACAAAAAAGAAAATATAGAAAAATAACATCATTAGTAGATAATTTAGAAGAAAAATATTTAATAACTGAAATTATTGACAAGCCAACTGACATAGAAAGTCAAAGTTACTATTATGCACTAAAACAGGCTTGCAAAGCTATGAACGATAAAATAAGTGAATTAGAAAAAGAAAATGCAGATTATCAAGAATATGTTGAAAGTTTTGCTCACGAGATAAAAACACCAATATCAGCTATTTCTCTTACATTGGACAATAATAAAGATTATAGTCTAAAACGAGAAATAGATAAAATAAATTTATTAGTAGAGCAAATGTTATATTATGCAAGGAGTGGCAATACTGAAAAGGATTATTTTGTAAAAGAAGTAGAATTATCAGAACTTATTCATAATGTTATTTTAAAGTATAGATACTATATATTAGATAAAAAAATTATCTTAAATATTCACGATTTAGATTATACGGTATTCACAGATGAAAAATGGCTTACATTTATCATTTCTCAAATTATTCAAAATGCAATAAAATATTTAGATAAGGATAAAAAAGAAATTGAAATTTGGGGATCAAATAAAGAGAATAGTGTAAATCTATTTATTAGAGATAATGGATGTGGAATTAAAGAATCAGACCTGTTAAGAGCATTTGAAAAAGGTTTTACAGGGACAAACAGAAAAAAAGAACATTCAACGGGAATGGGGTTATATTTATCAAAAAAAGTATGTGATAGATTAGGGTTACAGCTACAAATACAATCAAAAGAAAATGAATATACAAGATTAGTCATAACTTTTCCAAAAAGTAAATTGCATAATATAGATGGTTAATTGAGAATAGTAGTTTATATTCATCTGATAATCATTGTTTTATTTGCTTAAAAAATAAATTTATAATGAGAAATAAAAAAGATCATTCATATTGAATGGTCTTTAATCATCTATATTATCGAACTTAAATAAGGTAGAATTATAAAATTCTTTAATATCAATTTTTAGTGTTCGACATATTTTAAAAATTAAATGAGAACTAGGGTTTTCAACTTTATTTGAAAGTAAAGCCCTTAATGTTGATGGTGGAATTGCAGACATTTCTGCCAGTCTATTAGGAGTATAGTTATATTGTTTACACAAATCTAAAATTCTGCTACTTACAGCTTCTTTAAATAACATTACTAACACCTCCTACAACATATAAATTTTAACAAAATTAGACTTAAAATATACGCCGAAATCGGTTGACTTTTTAAAAATATAATGGTATAATGCCTTTCATATTAAGATATATATTGTTAAGATATAAATTAAAGAATTGAAAGACATCTAAAAGCAGTACATTAGAGTTATTTTTGTACTGTTTTTATTTTTAGAAAGGACTGTAAAAAAATGGTAGCAAAGGAGAATATAATAGAAGATTTAGACAAATATTATGTATTATATAAATATGATATAAAAGGTATCTTTAAGTCATTGCATAATTATCCAAATGTTTTAGAAAAGATAAATCATTACGATAAAGAAGAAATAAAGAACTTAATAAAATTTTTCGATTCGCTTATATTTATAATTGATTATAATTTTTTTGGTAGAAAGGGGTTATTATTTGCTTTTGAAAATTATGACTATTATGCAACACCATTATTTCAAAGAATACAAACTGTTATTATGTTGTTAGAAAATGAAATAATTGACATAGATGAAGTAATTAAAAACAAAGCACTTACTGAAAAAGAAATGATTTATGAAAAGGATTTACCATTGATACATAATATCAACGATAGTGAGGCGATAAGTAAGAGGATACCTGCAATACCAGAATTATATGAATGTTGCGAAAAAGCATTAAGTGAAGTATGTTATAGAAATTTACAAAAGTTGGTAAATAAGCACTTGTTTGATTTCAAAAAAGACTGTTATAAAATGATGAAAGCAATTTATAAAATAGATAATGATACGCAAAAAAAAGAACTATTATACATTTTAGTTAATAGTCCTCTTAATCATAAAGATTTATTACTATCCGATCCATGTTTACAAAGTTATAGCTTTGAAGATATAAGGTATGGAGAAGATTGGAAAAATATTTATGACATACTGAAAGAAACAGTATTATAAATTATTTATACATATCAACTCTTGGTGGTAGTTTTTTAGCGAGTTTTGCAGTTTCTTCATTGAACAAATCGGCAGGTTTTATTCCAAGAGATTCTGCAATAGAATCTATATTTTTACAAGTCAGATTTGCGTCACCGGTTTCAATAGTGCTGATATAAGCGATTTTGAATTTTGTTTTATTAGCATACTGTTCTTGTGTTAAGCGTTGTTGGTATCGATAATACTTTGTATTAAGACCAACTAATTCCATAGATTTCAATACTAGACACCTCCAATCTTTTTTTAGTATAAGTTGTTAAGATATAACTTATTCATATATAAATTATAAAGATATAGGTGTTATAACTTAATACCACTAAAACTTATTAAGATATAAATGAAAAAGAATTAAAAAGAAAGGAAAATAAATATGAATACTTTATTAAGAGAATTTGAAGATATGCTTGATACAGAAGCGAAAAAAGTAGTAAATGAAATGATAAATATGTATTATAAAAAGGTAATAGTCAACAAAACATATTCGCAAATAGTAAGGTCATTAGTACCAAAAGAATTAGAATATTATACTGTTGCTATTGAATTAAGAACATATCATTTCTTGCCAACAGAGTTTTATCCAGACTTCAATAATGAATATACTTTATGTAAGAAAGAAGAATATGTTGAGGATCATCTATTAAAATATTGTGAGTATTGCAAAGAAAACAATGACAAAGACCATTCAAAGATGGCTCACATAATAGCAGAAAGGTTAGTGCAATATTTAAAAGAAAATCCAGATAGCAAAAAGAATTTATTAGAATTAGTGGCGATATGGACACAGGAACTGTTACCAAAACATAATGATAGTGTAGATGTAGAAACAATAATGTTATTTTTACAAACTGAAATAGAAGATTTAGGTTATCAAGTTATAGAAATAAATCCACTAATAATTGAAAAAAATATATAATTATGTTAATAAAACTGCGACAAACATAGTCATAGTTTTATTTTTTTTAACAATTTTTGCGTTCTATACAAATTTCGACAAATTTTTCGAGTAATATGTCGTATAATGTGGGCAATATAGCATTGCCTAGTGCTATGTAATATAGAAAGAAGGATAAGTGGTAGTAGTGAATAAATAGAATTGTAATTAAAAATTAGTAGTATGTAGTGTTTTTCTATTTAGATAGACTTCTTTATTACTGGCTAATTTAATTTTAAAAATTATACATACAAAAAGTTTAGAGTAGTATTTATAACTTTATGTGTAACTGAAAGGCAATAGCGTTCGTTTATGGAGGTTTATTGCCTATGGGGAAAGAAAAATACCACTCTCCGGGAAAAGTAAATAAACAACATAATGCAGTTAAGAATAAGGTCAGATTCACCTATTTACAAGGTGAGTTTGACCTTTTTTTTGTTGCTTTTAATGCAATAAATATTGGGTGCCGTGATCCACCTTATCAATTTGTTTTTAAAAAAATTCAAATTGATAGGAGGAAAGAAAAATGGCAAATCGCCCAAAAAGAAGAAAAAGTAAGGATAACCCTTATACATTAAATTATTGTGAAGAAAGAAATGTTTATACCGTTTCATTTAAAGATGGTAAAGGTATATTACAAAATATAGAAGTTAGCGAAGAAATATATAAAACTTTTGATAAGTTTGAACTTGATGATATTAAGGAATTGAATGAATATGATCGTCATATAGAACATTCTGAAATATATGAAAATAATTTAAACAATAGAGCAATGGACAAGCCTTTGAGTGTAGATGATGAAGTAGTCAGAAAGATATTAACTGAAGAACTAAAAAAAGCTATTCAAGAATTACCAGAAACACAAAAGAGGAGATTAGAAAAATATTATTTTAGAAATATGACTTTTGAAGAAATTGCACAAGAAGAAAACTGTACGAAAATGGCAGTAAAGTTTAGTGTTGATATAGCAATAGAAAAGATTTCTAAAAAATTAAAATTTTAGACTATACAAAACTTATTTAAGTGAGGAAACAGATGAGAGGGTAAGTTATCCCTTTCACCTGTTCTCCTTTTCAGTGGGGGGCAGGACGTTCTTTGAAAATTTGATATTCATTTCATCAAATACGTTCCTGTTGTTATTCCGAGAGGATAAGCACGTTAATAAGTACGCCAAGACCTTTTATAGATATAAAAGCGAGCGAGAAATACTTGATTATAAAATTAGGTTGCTCCTAATATTGCCAAGACAGACAACAGGGTTAAAGATACTCCTGCCTAGCCACAGACTCACGCAATGGGGGCAGTCTTGAGCGATCCTCAAGAGGGTGGAATTCCCGTGAGATTGATTAGCAGTCAATCGTTTGATGATTTCCCGTAGGCTGAGGGGTTTCGAGGAGAAATATCAGTTATAAAAACAAAATAAAAATAAAGATAAATTAAGCCAGAGTATGCCCATACTTTGGCTTTTATACATAAAGGAGGAGAATGTATATGAAAAGAAAAAGATATAAAGTGAGAATTAAACTGATATTTGAAACTACAATGGATCATTCACAAGAAAGTATGGTTAAAGCCAAACAGGATGTAGATAGAGTATTGACTGATTATTTAAAAAATAAAAAGTTAAATATATTAAACTTATTTCAAGAGCCACCACGAATTATCTATAAAGTTGAAAAATATGACAGATGATATAAAAAAGGGCGATATTTATTATGCTTCTTTAAATCCGATAATAGGGAGTGAACAGAGTGGCAATAGACCGGTGGTAATTGTCCAAAATAATATTGGTAATAAATATAGTCCTACTGTGCTTATAGCACCTATTACAAGTAAAGTTAATTCAAAGCCTAATTTACCTACACACGTTATTATTAAGAAAAATGGAAAGATAACTCACGATTCGATTATTTTAATTGAACAAATAAGAGTAATTGATAAGCAGAGATTACAAGAATATCTTTGTAAAATAGAGCCAGAAAAAATTGACGAGATAAATAAGGCAATGATAGAGGCTTTTGATATAACTAATAAATATAAATGAAAGGGAACAGATATGTTAAAAAAAAGAAAAGACTTTATAGTCAGTGTGATATGCAATGGTGGAGTTGATGATATACAAGTTAAAGCAAGTAATCGCAAGGAAGCAATGCAGATGGTTGAAGATGTGTTGCTTAAATGCGATATTTTTGGTTTTAAATCAAGTGATGAGTTTGATTTAAAAGTTAGAAAGATAAGAAAGAGGAGATATATATAATGAATAAATATGATATTAAGTCATTAGAACGAAAATTAGAAAAATGTAAGAGTATGTCATTAGATGATGTAAGTCTTAATGACGTTGATGAAATAACAGACATTAAAATAGATAAGAGAAAATCAAGTAATGAAAGAATACTTGATTTTTTAAATAAAGTAAAAAATCCTTATATTTTTAAAGTTAAAGGTAAATTAGTAAGGATAAGGTTCTCTGATACAGAAAAAACTGCTGATGATTGTTTGACTAATGTACTAAAAAATTTATATAGATAGTCAAGTCTGCAAAACTAAAATTTCCACCTTCGTAAAAAAAACAAATTTGAATTATGATTTATTCATAATTTGAAAGGAGGAGGTGAAAATGGCAGGTCGTGGAAATAAAAAGCAGAGTAGAAAAAATGATGAAAATAAGAGATGGCTACTAGGTGTATATGGAAGAAGATCATTTGATGATGGAGAAAATAGTGAATCTTATACTATTAAAAATCAAAAGGCATTAATAGAATCTTTTATAGAAAATCTGCCAAATGTAGAAATTGAAGATTATTATATTGATGATGGATATACTGGTACTAATTTTGAAAGACCGGGATTTAAAAGAATGTTACAAGATGTATTAAACGGTAAAATAAATGGAATTATTGTAAAAGACTTATCAAGGTTAGGGAGAAATCATAAAGAGGTTGGAAAATATATTGAAGAAATATTTCCAATATATGATATAAGAATTATCTCTGTAAATGATAATGTTGATTCGTATTTAGACCCAGAATCAATAAGTAGTTTGATAGTACCAGTAAAAAATCTTATGAATGAAAATTATTCAAGGGATTTGTCAAAAAAGGTTTCTAGTGCTTATGAAATTATGGCAAAGGGTGGACAATTTGTTGCAGGAACTCCACCTTATGGATATATGTTAGACCCAGAAGATAAACATCATTTAATACCAGATCACAACGAAGTAGATGTAGTAAAAAAAATATTTGATATGGCTTTATCAGGGAGTGGTCGACCAACGATTTGCCAGTATCTTAATGATAATGGAATTTTGTGCAGAAAAGAATTACAAAGGAGGAAAAAAAGAAAACTTACATTAGAACCTTTTGAAATAAAGTCACAATATTTATGGAGTACATCTACAATTGGTAGAATGCTTCATAATGAAGTGTATATCGGAAATCTAGTACAATTAAAAACTACAAGGGCTACTTTTGGATGTAAAAAAATTATTTCTAAAGATGAAGATGAATGTGTTCGCTCTGAAAACACTCACGAGGGAATAATACCCAAAGAAGATTTTTATAAAGTTCAAACCATAATAAAGCAAAATGATAAAAAGAAAACACATAATACACCAATAAACTACTCAATATTTAGGGGAATACTGAAATGTGCCGATTGTGGCAGAGCAATGACCAAACAAGAAGATTTTAGAGGCAAACGACAACTTTCAAACTATTTTTGTATGAGTTATTTGCAAGTAAGTAAATCTTGTTCATCACATAAGATAAAAACGAGTAATTTAGAAACTGCAGTATTAGAGGCAATTCAAGTACAAGTGAAATTAGTAATTGAATTAGAAAAAAGTTTGTCTAAACTGTATTTTAAGAATAATCAGAGTTCTATCGAAAATGAATATAAAAATAATGTAAAAATTTCAGAAATAAAAATATCTAATTTAAAAGAGCAAAAGAGAAAATATTATGAGGAATGGAAATTTGATAAATTAGAAAAAAGTGAATTTATTAAATTATCTGAAGAAATCGAATCTAAAATTGCCAAGTTAAATGAGGACATAGAATTATATACATCAACATATAGGGAAAACATAAAGAAAATCAGAAAAAATGATTATTGGATAGGTCATTATAAGAGAAATAGAAGAATTAAAAATCTTTCAAAAGAAGTCTTAAATGAATTAATAGAAGTTATCTATGTTAGAAAAGATGGTAGCCTAGACATTAAATTCAAATATCAAGATGAATATTTAGGATTAATAAATTATTTAGAAGAGGAGGAAGCAAAAATCAATGAAGAAATGGAAAATAGGGATTTATCGCAGGCGTTCATTTGATGAAAGAAATGAAGAAGAATCAAATAGTGTTGCTAATCAGAAAAGGCTTATAGATGATTATTTACTTGACAAAAATGATATAATTGTATATAAAGACTACGTTGATGATGGATATACGGGAACAGATTTTAATAGACCGGGATATAAAAGAATGCTTAATGATATTAAAAATAGAAAAATAAATGGTGTAGTAGTAAAAGATTTATCAAGGTTGGGAAGAAATTATATAGAAGTCGGAAATTTTATTGATGAAATAGTACCACAATACAGTTTGAGATTTATTTCAGTAAATGATAATGTCGATTCTATTAAAAATCCTAATATAATGCAGTCATTAGAAATACCATTTAAAAATCTTCTAAATGAAAGTTATTCTAAAGATTCATCAAAGAAAATGAGAACAGCATTAAAAGCCAGTAAAAAGTCAGGTAATTTTATAGGAAAAATTGCTCCTTATGGATACTTGAAAGATCCAGATGATCCACATAAACTCATTATAGATAAAGACGCTGCAAATATAGTAAAAAGAATATTTGATTTAGCTTTAAAAGGTAGAAGCAAACAGGAAATAGTAGAAGAATTAACTAACAATAATATCTTGACACCAAGTGTTTATTTAAAAGAAAAGTATAATATAAAAGTTAGTAGAATTAGTCGTAGATGGAATACTAAAATGTTAGATACCATATTACAAAATAAAACATATATTGGCTCACTTGTTCAATGTAAGAGAACGAGAATAAGTCATAAAACACACAATATGGTAAGAGTTGCTGAAGATGAGTGGGTTGTTTCAAAGAAAAGACATAATGCTATTATTAAAGAAGAAATATTTAATCAAGTACAGGATATTTTATATAATAGAAATGTCAGAGTAAATAAAGAAGGAAAATTTTATAAATATACTGGTTTTTTAAAATGCTCAGAGTGTGGTGCCAATCTATATAGGAAAACTAAAATAAAAAACAATAAGGAAAAAGTATATTATTACTGTAGCACTTATTATAATACCAGACAATGTAATAAACATTATATACAAGAAAAAGAACTGGATGAAGTTGTTTTAGAAATTTTAAATCAACACATAGAATTGGTATGTGATATTAGTAATAAAATTGAAGATGTTATTTCAGTTTCAAGAGTAGAGTATAATGCTAAATTAAAAGAAATTAGAATAAGCGAAATAGAAAAAGAATTAGAAAAATATCAAGTATTACTAAACGAATTGGTAAAAGACTACCGATGTGACTTCATATCACAAGAAGATTATGATGATTTTAAACAAAAATATTTATATGAAATAAATAAATTAAATATGGAGAAAGAAAATTTAGAAATCAGTAAAATTAATTCCTATAATTTGGATTGGATAAATAACTTTAAAAAAACAGGAAAAATAAAAACGATAGACAGAAATATTGTAGATAGTTTTATTAAAGATATATTTGTTAATAATGAAAAAGGTGTAGATGTAATATTTAGGTATAAAGACGAATATGAAAATGCAGAAAGGTATCTAAAAAGTAAAAACAATGTGGTATAATATATAAGGAAAAACACTTGATTTAATTAAAAATTTAGTGCGAAAGGAGTAGAATTTTTATGAAGAACAATGAAATACAAGGGGGGTTGCATAAAAGTGTAATCAACTGGTATCCAGGTCACATGGTAAAAGCTAAAAGAGAAATTAAAGAAAAATTATCTTTAATAGATATTGTCTATGAAGTAATAGATGCAAGAATGCCAATATCTTCAAAAGTAATTGATTTAGATGATTTAATTCAAGATAAAAAAAGAATTTTATTAGTTACGAAATATGATTTATGTGATAAAAAAAAGACCGATAGGATTCTTTTCGAGTATAAAAAGAAATATCCTGTTGTTGTCTTAGATTTAAAAAATGGTAAATATACGGAGATAGAAAATTTATTAAATTTAACCAATAAGTTATTAGAAAATATTAATCTAGAAAGAAAGAAAAAAGGTTTAAAACCTCGACTTTTTCGAGCTTTGGTAGTTGGAGCTCCTAATGTTGGAAAGAGTACTTTAATTAATCGAATTAGTCGAAAAAATACTTTAAAAACCGGAAATAGAGCTGGTATTACCAAAGGAATTAGTTGGGTTAGAATAGGCAATACTATTGAACTTTTAGATACTCCAGGTATTTTATATCCAAAAATTTTATCATATGAAGTTGGTTTAAATTTAGCCTGTTTTTCTTCTATTAATGAAGATATTTTAGATAAAGAAGAGATTGCAACTTATGTTTTAACGTATTTATATCAAAATTATAAGGAAATTTTAATTGAAAGGTATCAACTTGATAAGGATATAGAATTTAATTTAGAAAATTTATTTACAAATATTGCTAAAAATACAAGTTCTTATAAAAAAGGAAATTTAATTGATTATGATAAAGTTTATACAATTATTTTAAATGATTTAAAAGAGGGACGAATAAAAAATGTAACTTTTGATAATATAGATAACAAAAAGGAATGAGCAAATGTCATTCCTTTTAATTTAACTTCTAATTACAATTTTACTACTTATACTATCATGAAAACCATTATAATCAATTGTATAAGTTATTGTGTATGTCTCTTGGGTATCACTGCTGATAGTAGTTACTATGTCACCACTACTATTGGTAACAGTAATAGTTAGATAAGATGAAATATCTCGATTGGAGTTTTTACCATTTTCTTTTAAAACAACTAAACTACCATTGTAAAGAGAACTATCAATTGCATCACCAATATTTAAATAAGTTGTATTACTGTCTTTTAATGCTAACTCATAAGAAATTTCTTCTTGTAAAGTTTTTGTGGCTGGATCAGATATACTTGTATCATCATCTTTATAACCCGCTCGGACTGAATAAGTACCAATATAAGAATCTTGATTTTCAATTGTAAAACTTGTTTTAGTTGTAAACCATTTTGTATCATTAAAGTAAACATAATATCCAAAAACACCATCTGGAACATAACCAGGATCTTCAACACGACTCCATGAAAGTTCAACTTTATTATCGCTATAATTTACACTAAAATTACTTGGAGTATCTAATTTTGAGTAGGTACTAGAAATTTCGGTTGGTTCGGTTCCAACTTTAAATAGTTCATATATAATTTTATCTTTCGGAGTATTCGCACTTGGTAATAAAGGTGGATTAGTTCCAACCTCAACTCCAACTTCAACAACACTGCTTGGCATTTTAAAATCGGTACCATCATGATCAAATACGGCATTAGCAACAGCATTAAATAAATCTTCTCTTTGACGGATAGCTGGATACCAATGTAAAACTCTATCTAAATGCTCTTTATCTAATGCATTGTAACCATACCAAATTGAAACAACCGTTTTATTAGTAAATCCGATTACCCAGCAATCACTAATAGCATCACTAGCAAGACCAGGATATTTACTCCATGTATCAGAAGGATAGTTAGTAGTTCCGGTTTTAACAGCAAAGTTATCAGTAATATTATATTTCGAACTTCTCATTCGCCAAGTTACAACATCTTTTAAAACATCGGCAATCATATAGGAAGTTGAATCACTAATAATTCTTTTGGTTTCATTTTCATTTTCAATT
>CALXVD010000039.1 GCA_944391865.1 uncultured Clostridia bacterium | reverse complement strand
GCTTGGGAGATGATAAATATACAAGATTTAACTGAATGGGAATATAAATTCCTTAAATATTATTTAGATAAATTCAAAGCTAAGTGGGTGCGTGTTTTTAATAACAAGCATCCACTTTTAGCAACTAGAGTTGATTTATATACAGTTTATAAAAGGAAACTAAAACATCAGCCTATAACAGAAAGTTTAACATATTCAAATATGTTTAAACAGTTAGATGAGGGAAAATGGTATTTTATTCCTAATCTTCTAAAAAACAGTAAGGAGGATTGATAAATTGCCTAAAAAAACAAAGGTAAAAGTTAATAAAAATAAATTAAAAAAAGAAACAATGTTAGATAAAATAAGAAAATTTTTTAGTAAGTTTAAAATTGCAAAACCAAAAACTACTTCACAAATAATGAGAATGTTTTTCAAGGATTTTGATGAACAAAATTCTATTATACAATTAGATAAAAATCATTATTCAGTTTGCTTTGAATATCAAGATATTTCATTTGATAAAGCAAACTATGAAACACAAGAAAATATTTTTTTAAAGTGGGTTGAATATTTACATTCATTTAACTATAACGATCATATTCAAGTTGTTTATGCTGGTAGACCAGTCAAAAAATCTGATTATAAAAAAGATTATATTTATGATGAAGAAAAATTTAGTGGAAATGAAAAGAAAATTGCAAATGAATTTAATAGGTTAATTGAAACGACATTAGGAAATAAAGAGAAAATATTAAAAGAAACAAGACTAATTGTAATAACTACTAAAGCAGAAACTTTAAAAGATGCACAAGATATTTTTATGCAATATCAATTGAGAACAGAAGAAAAATTTAAGGAACTAAAATCTAAAATAAGAAGGGTAAGTATAGATGAAAGATTAAAAACTCTATACAATTTATTTCACAATGATTTATTAGAAAAGGATATTTTGAAAAATATAACTGAAATTACTAAAAATCATAATTTAAGTATTTATGATGTATTAGCACCAAAAGATGATGTTATATTAAAAGAAAAAAATTATATTAATATTGGAAATAAAAAATATGTAAGAGTTTTATATGTGGCTAGACTCCCAAAATCTGTAACGCCTAGATTTTATAATAGAATTACAACAATTGAAAATTGCAATATAATAACCACTTTAAATATAACACCAACAGACCCAGCAAAAGTAATTAAAATGGTAAATAAAAAAATAAGTGGTATGAAAACAGAAAGGCTTGAAAAAATAAAAAAAGCTAACAAAAACAATTATAGTTATGAGGCAGTAAAAGATGAAAAATTAGAAGATTCAATAAGAGATGCACAAAATTTAAGAGATGCTTTGCAAAAGAAAAAACAAAAATTATTTACTAATAATGTTTTGATTTGTATTCAAGCAGATAGTATTGAAGAATTAGATAAGACTACAAAAGTAATAAAAAGTATTGGTAATGAACATTTAATTACAATATATAATTTAGATTGGCAACAATTAGAGGGAGTTCAAAATTGTTTGCCTTTTGGATGGAATACTTTACAAATACAACGATCTTTGACTTCTGAATCTACTGCGATAAATATACCATTTAATACAAAAGATTTAATGCACCCAAATTCAATATATCATGGAATCAATTTGGTATCTAAAAATCCAGTATTTTGTGATAGAAAAAAATTGTTGAATGGAAACGGTTGTGTACTTGCAACATCAGGAGCAGGAAAATCATTTTCTATTAAAGTAATAATAGAGCAAGTATTGCTTCGCTATCCACAAGATGAGGTTGTGATTTTGGACCCACAACGGCGAATACCAGCCATTAATAGAGGCTTTTAATGGGCAAACATTAAATATAAGTACATCGACTAATACATATATAAATCCATTTGATAGTTCACTTCAATATGAAAAAGATAGTGATGATGCTTTAAATAACAAGATAGAGTTTTCACTTGCATTTATTGAATCAATTGTTTCTAGTAACGGACTTACTGGAGAACAAAAGACATTAGTAGATCGTTGTACTAAAAATATGTATGAAGAATATCAATTACATGGATTTAGTGAAGAATATGAGCCAGATTTTATAAAGTTTTATGAAGAATTATTAAAACAGCCTGAGGAAGAAGCTAAAAATTTAGCATTAGTAATTGAGAGATATGTACTTCGGTGGTATGGATATTTTTGCAAAGAAAACAAATATTGAAATTAAGAATAGATTTATATCATTTGATATTTCAGATTTACCTCGTAGCATACAGACTACGGGGTATTTAGTTGTTTTAGAGCATATTATGAATAGATTAAAACGAAATAAAAATCTTGGTAAACATACTTGGATATTCATAGATGAGTTTCATATATTACTTGCAAATCAATATAGTGCTGATTATATTGCAAAAATATATAAAACAGGTAGGAAGGAAAATGCAATTCCTACAATTATCACACAAAATATTGCAGATGTAATAAAAAATGAACAAGGGTGTAAAATACTATCTAATTCAGAGTTTGCAATGATATTAAAGCAAAAGCCATTAGATTTACCAGCAATTTGTAAGATATTTGATATAAGTGAAGAAGAATCTAAATATGTAATTGATAGTCCAGCAGGACAAGGAATAATCGTGTATGGAGAAGACAAAGTAGCTTTTAGAAATCAAATTGCTAAAGAGTTTTACATATATCAAATAAATCAAACTTCTAATATGCAAATTAGTAGGAGTTAAAAATGCCAAAAGAAAATGGAAAAGATGTTGCAAATTCATTAAGTGAATATTCAAATACGATAAACAAAGGTACAAATATTGCTTTAGATAGTGTTAACCAAATTAATAAATGGTATGAAAAACAAGTAGAAAAAATTATAGAGGGAAATACACAAAATTCAAGACTTGAAACAAATATAGATAATAACATTGTAGAAGAAACAGAAGAAAAAATAAATAAATTACAAACTAAAGTAGAAGATTATACCGAAATCCAAACTAACAATAAAAAGAATAATGTTACTAATCAAAATATAAGTAGATTAAAAACTCAAAAAGAAGATGAAACACTAGAAGATACTATAAAAAATGAAGAAGAAGTGAAAGAATTAGGAAATAAAAAAGGAAAAATAAATAGCAAAATTAGTACAGCTATAAAAGGTATGAAATTTATAAATAATACTGCAAATAAATTTATAAAAACAGGTAAGACATTAAATACTGCAACAAATGAGGGTGGACTAAAAAGTTTTGAAAAAAGTTCAAGCAGAATAATGACAAAACCAGCAAAGAAAGTAGCAGAAAAAGTAACATCAAAATTAGGAAAAGAAACTAAAAAGGTTGTAAAAAAGCAAGGGAAAAAACTTGTTAAGAAAACAGTAAATGTAGTAGAAAAGGCAACAAAAATTGTTGCAAAATTAGTGGCAGAAAGTATGAAAATGATATTATCAATGCTACCGTCTATTGCACCAATTATAATAATTATTTTAATTATTGCAGCAATAGGAAACTTTTTAAATTTTAAAACATCTGATGAAGCAGACAATATAAATTTTGATGAAATTTCAAGTTATATGATACAAATTGATGATCCGAATCTTCAAGCAATATATAATGAGTTTTTAAAAAATATGGGTAAGCCATACCTTATGGATCATAGTAATCTATCTTACGATACTTGTATGGATACCTATGATTGTTCTAGTTTTGTAATTCATTGTTTGGCACATACAGGAATAAAAACTATTCCAAATACTGGTGCTAGTGGATTATATTCTGATTATTGTAATCCAGTAGAAGTGAATAATAGACAAGCAGGAGATTTGATTTTTTTGAAAGATACTTATGATACAGGAACGCCTGGAGGTATTTCTCATGTTGGTATTTATATGGGAACATTAACAATAAAAGGAGAAACAGCAGAATGGATAATAGATACTGGTGGAAATCCAGAAGGAGTAAAGATTAGTAAATATAATAATGGTTGGTGGAATGGTAGCAATTTTTATGGATTTGGTAGATTAAAGTAATTAGATGGGAGGTTATAATATTTGAAAATAAAAATGATAAAAATGGGTATGGATATAGATGAAACAAGAAATCACAGAATAAGAGGAATTGTACCTACAAGTGATGGAAAATATCTATTTATAGAAATAATGCAAGGAAGTAGGCCAGATAGAAAATATACTTCTTGTTCTCCAAAAGAATATGAGAAAAAATATCCAAACCCTGAATATATTTTTTTAGATAGTTGTTTTAGAGTAGATATACCAGAAGATTATTTTAAAAACTATACAAAGGAATTTTCTGATTATAATAGAGTAGGATTCTATGAATATGCACATACAAAAGAAAATATAGTAAAAGTATTACAAAAGTTTAATAAAGATATAGACGATATTGAATTAACAGATGAACGTTACATTGAAAAATTTTGTGAAGAAAATGGTTTTTTTAGATTATATGATAGTAGATTAAAACACGAATATAAACCTATAAAAATTGAATGGACAGATCTAGATAAGGACGGTTATACTCGTGTTAAATTTTTATATACTTGTTATTCTGCAGATGGATTAAAATATCAAGAAGAACAGCAAAGTAAAAGAAAAACGCAAGATTTAATTAATGACTACGGAAAAGATTTAATGTCAAATTTAATGACAAAGTATGTTGAAGAAAAGTGTAAAAATATAGATAATCAAAAAATAATAGAAAGTTTTATTGAAGATAAAAATAAACTTTTTGAAGAAGAAAAAAATATTGATTTAGCAGATGAGGTAGATATAGACTATTAAGTGAAAAAATTATTTTTATTTATAATGAAAATTATATTTATTACACTTGTTTTACTAATTGCAATATGCTTTGGAAATATGACTGTTAGAATGAGTATATTAGTTTTAATGTACTCATTCATTATTTTTATAATA
This sequence comes from uncultured Clostridia bacterium, assembly GCA_944391865.1. GTDB lineage: Bacteria > Bacillota > Clostridia > TANB77 > CAG-508 > CAG-452. The sequence goes on along the minus strand of CALXVD010000039.1, from coordinate 7,618 downwards.
CTAAAGAAATGGAGGAATTAATTGGTAGTAGATATATATAATACAAATAAAAAATATAACATAATTTATGCAGATCCGCCCTGGCATTATACAGGTTGGAGAAAAGGACCTAGAAGTGTTGAAAGACATTATCCAACAATGAAAGTAGATAAGATAATTGATATGAAGGATACAATTAAGTCAATATCAGATGAGAATTGTATTCTTTTTTTATGGGTAACATTCCCTTGTCTAATAGAAGGATTAAAAGTAATGAAAGAATGGGGATTCAAATATAAAACTTGTGGCTTTACATGGGTAAAAAGAAATAAAATTGCTGATACATGGTTCTTTGGATTAGGAGCATGGACGAGAGCAAATGCAGAACTTTGTTTATTAGGAACAAAGGGAAAAATACCTAGAGTTTCTAAAAAGGTTTCACAAGTAGTTGATACTCATATTGAAGAACATAGTAAAAAACCAGCAATAGTAAGAGAAAGAATTGTTGAATTGGTTGGAGATTTGCCACGAATTGAATTATTTGCAAGGCAAACAGTAGACGGCTGGGACTGTTGGGGGAATGAGGTATAAAAGGAGGAAAAACATTGAATATAAATGTACCGATATTAGAAAAAACACAAAGAAATATCACAGAAGAAATAAAAGTTTTAAGTAGTACAGATGTTGTTAATTTAGAACAAGTACAAGCGATTAGAAATGCAGTAAAAGAACATTTATTATTTATTGGAGTAGACAGAGGTAACAATATAAGAAATATAAGTATTTTAGGAATAGGATCTAATTGTGAAGTGTTAATTGATAGTAAAGATATTATTAGAACTGCTTTATTATCTTGCAGTGAAAAAGTAATTTTAGTACATAATCATCCGTCAAATAAATTAGATCCTAGTTTGCCAGATATACATATAACAAACATAACAAATAATCTTTTAAAAACTTTTAATATAGAATTATTAGATCATATTATTGTTACTGAAAAAGAATATATAAGTATGGAAAAAATAAAAAAATTTAATAAAGAATTTACTAATGATGAAATAGAAGAAACTACAAAAAGTTTTTTGTTAGAAGAAAATAAAAAATTAAAACAAGAAATTGAATATTTGAAAAATAATAAAGAAGAAATAGAAAATACTTCACAAGAAGATATTGATTATGATTATTAATAAAAGGAGGGAATTTATTTTGACAATTGATGAATTTTTAACAAGCAATAAAAACAGTTGTGAGTTAGATAGAGATTATATTTTAAAAGTTAAATATAATGATAATATTGACTATATTTTTAAAACAGACTATGGAAAATTAGATTTTGACAAAAGTCTAAAATGTGTAGGATTGTTTAACAAGAGTAATAAAAAGTTATATGGATCTAGCTTTGATTTTAATAGTTCTTATAACAAAGATAGTATGAGCAATTTTTATAGTGGTACAATAGGACAGATTAAAATAGATTTATATAAAGGAGCAGATAAATTATTAAATAATTATATAAAAGATAATTTAAAAACACTAAAAGAAATGGCAAAAGATTCTTTTGATAAATTTATATCTTCCAAAGAAGATTATGAAAGTATAAAAAAGGAAGCAGTTAATAAGTATATATATCATTCAGATAATAATCAAATAGAATTTAATATAAGTAGTTCTAAATATGAACAAAGTAATGATATGCACGATTTAATAATGAAAGCATTAGAAAATCCAGAAGAAACTATATATAATGTTTTTGAAGAATATATAAATAATGAAGAAAAAACAGAAAGATTGTATTCTAAAGCATCAGGTATTCCTGATATAAAATTAACTGTAAAAGAAAGAATTGGAGCACGATTATTAGAAAAAGATTTAGAAGATAAATTGATTTTAGAATTAAAAAATAATCCTAATAATGAATATAAAAAGAAACACGATATTATTGAAGCAATAAAAGATTTAGATGCACAAATGATTACAATTAATTTGTGTCATGATGGAAAAGAAATTACTTTTAAATATCCAAGAGAACAACTATATAATTTTTGGCTTAGTGCTTATAATATTCCAGAAGTAAGTAAAAGAGAAGAATTAAAACAGATATATGCAAATACAAATTTTTATAGAGATTTTGATATAGAAGATATTAAGTCAATAAGTTTTAGAAAACAAATTATATATGAGGATAAAAAGAAATTGGAATTAAATAATAAAAAAGAGGAGCCAGATATTGTTGATGATATGTTTGATTAAATATCATTTACAATATCTTTTTTAGAAGGAGAAATATGGAAAGAATTGAAATTATAAAAAACAATAGAAAAATAAAATTGTATGGAAATAAAGCTATTGTAGAAAAAGAAAAAACAATTATAGAAAATCTAAATCTTACGGGATTAGAAGACAAAGACAGAATTATAATACAAGATTGCATTGATAAAAATAAGTTAAAATCCGATATTACTTATGAAGGAAATACAGTATATTCATTTAAAAAAATCGTTAGAAGTTATAGAAGGTTACAAAAAGATAATTCATTGGAAAACTTGACAAATGCTATGTATAATTTTTTTATGAATGCGTGTGGAGATATTGCTCATTATGATAAAGAGGGGTATAGATGTTACTATGATGATTCTATTATAGAATTAGAAAATAGATTATTGAAAAATGCTTGTATCACTTCAAGGTTTAGTGATGTAGATAGAATATTTAAAGAATTAAAAATAGGCAAATATTTTGCTGAAAGAGAGCTTATAAATATAGATAAAATTTCATTAAACAAATTAGAAAGTATCATAAGAGAATGTAGATGGAATGTTATAAATAAAAATGGAATTTGGCAGATAAAACGAACTACAATATATGGATATGATTTTAGTTTTGAAGTGGACTGTACTGATGGTAATGTTTCAAATTGTGTTAAAAAAATACAGGATTATTATAATTCCTTTAATAAAGATGAGTATATAGAAAAGATGGTTTCTATAAGAAAATCATTAGGGTTAACAATTAGTGAGATTGTTTCAGCAGCAGACAATATAAAAAGATTGCTAAATAATTTATCATTTGATGTACTTTATAAAAGTAGATTAGCTGTTGAAGAAAATAAAAAAAATATTCAAAAAGTCCAAGAAATATCAAATAATATTGTTGAAAATGAATTAGAAAATGAAAACGATATTGATTATGAGTATGCTTGAAAAAGTAAAAGAAGTGGAGTAATAATGCTCCACTTTTTATAGAATTTTAAATATAAAAAATATTCTCCCAGCGGGCCAAAAGGGTTTTAGGGATTTTTCCCTAAACAGCAAAATGGTGTCAAAACACCAAGCTGGCGAATATTGGGCACTAAAAAATGCTCTCAATATTCGGGGCAAAATAGATTTGCCCTAAAATTATATGCTACACTTCGTTAGCATAAATTTTAATTAAAAAGATTTGTAGATATATGGAATAAAAAATAGAAAAGTGATATAATGTGTATGAAATTTATCTAGTATTTAATAACTGTAATTAATTAGTAATTATAATTATTAGGAAAGGAAAGAAAATGTTATTAAATGATGTACTGCAAGCTACTGACAATTATTTAAACTCTAAAACTAAAACAGAGAGAAAAAAAATAGGACAATTTTTTACATCAAAAGAAACTGCTTTATTTATGGCAAATTTAAGCAAATGCCAAAAAGAAAACATCAAAGTTTTAGATGCTGGAGCAGGAAGTGGAATATTAAGCATTGCCCTATTAGAACAATTGAATAATAATGACAAAATAAAAAGTATAGAAATAGATTTATATGAAAATGATGAGCAGATTGTTAAGCTATTAGAAGATAATATGCAAAAAGCAAAATTAAAAATAGAAAAGTTACAAAAATATAATATAATTAAAGAAAATTTTATAACTAAAAATAAAGACAATTACAATAAAATATATGATATTGTGATAAGCAATCCACCATATAAAAAAATTGGCAAAAATGATATTGAATCAACTATAATGGAAAATGTTGTATATGGACAACCTAATATGTATTTTTTATTTATGGCTATGGCAGAGAGATTACTTAAAGATGATGGAGAATTAATATTTATTGTACCTAGATCATGGACTTCGGGTACTTATTTTAAGAAGTTTAGAGAAGTATTTTTAAATAATGTTAAATTAACCAATATACACCTTTTTGTGAGTAGAGATAAAGTTTTTAATAAAGAAAACGTATTACAAGAAACAATGATTTTGAGAGCTTTAAAAACAAACAAAGAGCCAAAAGATATTATAGTTACTCAATCATATAGTAATGATGATTTTGACAATATAAGCACATATAATATTGATTATAGTATTTGTGTGGAAAAAGAAAATGAAAGATACGTTTATTTACCATTGGATAGCAATGACATTAAAGTATTGAAAACAATAAATGGTTTTAATACTAAATTAAAGGATATAGGTTTAAAATTAAAAACGGGATTAACAGTTGATTTTAGAAATGAAGAATATTTAGAAAAAAATGCATCTAATAATAATGTCCCTTTACTATCTTCAATTCATTTTAAAGATGGCATAATTAAATTTCCAAGTAATGAAGATGAAGCTCAATATGTTAGAAAAGATAATAGAGCTTTATTGCAAAAGACTACGAATTATTTACTTATAAAAAGATTTAGCAGTAAAGAAGAAAAAAGAAGAATACAACCAGCAATGTTTTTTAAAACTGATTTTGAAGAGTATGATTTTATATCAACTGAAAATCATGTTAATTTTATTGGAAGTATTGACAATAAGGAAATAAAAAAAGATTTAATTTATGGTCTTTATGGAATCTATAATAGTACATTATATGATAAATATTATAGGATTCTTAATGGCTCAACACAGGTAAATGCTACTGAAATTAATAATATTCCTATTCCAAAAGAAAATCTTATAGAAGAAATTGGAAAGAAATTGCAAACAAAAGAAAATATTACAACAGAAATATGTGATAGTATTTTATTGGAGGCGATAAGTGATGAATAAATTAGAACAGGCAAAAGATATATTAGCAAAAATAGGAATGCCAAAAGCACAGCAAGCTGATTTATGCGCATATACATTGTTATCTTTGTTAAATATAAAAGAAAAATCAAAATGGAATACAGCAACAAATGAATACATAAGGATTCATGATATAATGGGATTTATAAAACAAAATTATGGTGTTGCTTATGCTGAAAATAGTAGAGAAACTTTTAGAAAACAAGCTATGCATCATTTTAGAATTGCAGCTTTAATAGAAGATAATTCAAAAGCAACTAATAGTCCAAATTATAGATATAGAATTACGAATGAAGCATTGAATTTAATAAAAAAATATGGTACTAATGAGTGGAATAAAGAATTGGAAAAATATTTAAAAAATCACAAAAAGTTAATTAGTATATATGAAAATAAAAGAAACTTAACAAAGATTCCAGTTAAAATTAATGGAGAAAATTTTGAATTTAGTACAGGAAAGCATAATGAATTGCAAAAAGCCATAATAGAAGAATTTGCACCTAGATTTGCACAAAATAGTATTGTTCTCTATGTTGGAGATACTAAAGATAAAGATTTGTATAAAGATGTAGAATTACTGGAAAAATTAAAAATATCAATGGGTGAACACGAAAAATTACCAGATGTTATTTTATATCAAAAAGAGAAAAAGTGGATATACTTTATTGAAGCTGTTACAAGTGTTGGACCTATAAGTCCAAAGAGAATTGTTGAAATAACAGATATGACAAAAGATTGTAAACTAGGTAAAATATATGTTACGGCATTTATTGACATGAAAACATTTAAGAAATTTACTGAACAATTAGCATGGGAAACAGAGGTGTGGTTGAGTGAAATGCCTGATCACATGATACATTTAAACGGAGATAAATTCATGGGACCGAGAAATTAAAAACAAAATTTAGAAGGAGTTTTGACTTCTTCTTTTTTTGATTGGAGGAAAAGAAAATTTATAATGAAAGTAAATTAGATGAAGTATTTTTATCATACGATAAAATTTTGTTTAGATTAAATATTCAAGAAATAAAAAGCAAAGAAAAAAAAGATATTACTCATAAAGATTTAAGAAAAGCTATAACAGTTATGCAAATGAAACATAAGAATTGTAGGTGGAAAAGTGAAAAAATCAGAAGTAAAAATAGTTATATTCTTATTGAAGGATATTACTGGTTAAAATATGTTTACTTTAATAATGAAAAAAAATTAATAGATGCAGATATTGAATTTTTTGAAGAAAGAATAAAATCTTATGAGAAATTATTGAAAGTGGAATCTAAAAATTTATTTGAAAGAGATATGAATTTAGAGGAATTATCAAGATATTTTAAAAGAAAGTATGAAACTATTGAGAAAGCAATTTGGAAGATGATAAAGGTAAATAGCAATTATAGATATGTATTAAAAAATGAGTTTGTAATTACCAAAGAAGGAATTGAATGGCTTTCTAAAAAATGTTTTAAATATAAATATTTAGAGTTATTAGAAAACTATAAAATGGAACTAACAGAAAAATATATTAAAGCAGGATATATATATGATAATTTTTTTGAAAAAAATTAAAGAATAACGCTGACAAACAGCTAAATATACGTTATAAAGTTAATATAATCGGTTATAAAAAGTATATATGCTAAGCATATAAAGGAGGTTGAAATGCTTGATAAGAAATCTGTTAGAGAATTATTTAAAGCGTTTGAGGAAACATTTAATTTTGAATTGGTAGAAGAAGAGTCTTACAAAGAGGCTACTAATCGCAGAAAAGCAAAGATGGATCTTATAGAAAACTCAATTAGCAAACAGGACTTTGATTTGTTGCAAGAATATATAGAGCTTGAGAATGAAGTTTCTTCAATCGAAATGGAAGAATCATTTGTAAAAGGATTTTCGACAGCATGTCAATTGATTATGGATTCGTTAAGATAACTGGAGGTGAATCATATTAACAATATTGAAAATCGAATTTATGTAGTTAATAAAATACTAAAATATTTAAAACTGGATATATTAAATGATGAGGAAAAACAGGCAATATATAATATTGTAATGAGTACAAAGAAAACGGATTTACAAAAAAGAAGATTTAATATGGTGTATAATCTTGGACCAAATATAAGGGAGCATAATACATATAAAAAAGTTGCTAGTTTCTATGATTGTTCAGTTGGTGCTGTTAGAACTTCAACAATGTCAATAGTAGCAGGATTATATCATTTACCAGATGAAAAATTTAGTGTTTTAGAAAATATTTTAAAAAAATATGAAAAATAATAATATTATTATGTTATAGGGCAAGTTTATCTTGCTCTTTTTTGAAGGAAGTGAGAATATGCAATTTGATACAAAGTCAAGAAGAAAAAGTATTAAAGTTATAGTGTCTGATGAGGAAAGATGTTTATTAGAAACAAAAGCAAGTTTCTATGGATATAAAACAATTGCAAGTTATATTAGAGATACAGCTATATACGAAAAAGTTACACATATTGATTTAAAAAGCAAAAACGAGATATATGAGGCTTACAGTAATAATACAAAAGAATTAAAAAAAATAGCAAAAGAATTTAGACATTTTAGTAAATATGCAACTCAAATTTCAAA
>CALXVD010000038.1 GCA_944391865.1 uncultured Clostridia bacterium | reverse complement strand
ATCTATTAACTCTCCAACCTGTTGATATTCAATGGGTTGGAGAGTTTTGCATCTTCAAAAGTGTTTAAGTCGAGATTTATACAAATTTTGTTTTTATTGTTTTTTTGCCAATTTGTATTGACACATTTTTCCATTTTGCGTACAATATGTTCTGAAATAGGAATAAGCAGAATGTGGCTCTGTCATCTCTTTATGCAAATGATAAGGAGGTGATGCTTATGGTAGAACAAATTTTGTTACATATAATAATTTTACTCTTTTCTGCACTTGTTGCAGTCACCATAATTGCTATTGCCTTAATTATGGCTATAACTGTAATTATAAGCAAATAAAGCAAATCACATCTCTGCTTGGCATTAGAGATGTGATTTAATATCGCACTTTGATGACAACCACGTTTTGTGGTTTCCTATTTCTATTTTTATTATACCATATATTTACAATTTGTAAATATTTTTTTTACAATTATTATTTATTTTTCTCCTATCTCAAGTTAATGTTGATCCAAATTATTTTTGAAAATTGTTGTTCCATATATATTTTTATATTCATAATATTTGTTTAAAACAATCCCTCCACTTTCGTGAATATCCACTTTTACAGGAATAAAAATTGTTGCAGTCGCAGTTATGATTAAAAAAATTATTGAGATTATTATGTACTTTTTATAAGATTTATTTGATTTTTTATTTTTAATAAAGAAACCAAACATTATAATTGTAACCAAACTCAAAATAATAAGTGGTATTATACCTATCCATAATAATTCTGTATAATCGCTATATGTGAGATCTCCGCCTATATATTTGTTATTTACAGTAGCTCTTGTAATTGGGCTAAAAAAAATTAAAGTAAATAATGTTATTAAGATTATCTTAATTTTTTTCATTTTTTACTTTTCCTCCTTTGATTATCTATTATTTTTTATTATAATTTGTATTCCTGATTTTTGCAATATTTTTTATGTTTTTAATAGATTATATTTTAGTGATTTTACCAAAAAGAACGGGACACAGTGAAATGCATCCCGCTTTTTATAATAAATTTACGAATTCTAATTTATTTTCTCTATTTTAGCAATAAGTATTGTCATATCGTCTTTTGCAATTCCTAGTCCATTATCTATTGATTCTTGCAATAATATATTTGCAATTTTTTGAATTTCATCTGTTTCTATATTCTCCAATAACTCTTTTACCCATATTTCTTTGTTTACAAGTTCTGTGTTCGATTCTAATATTCCATCACTACACATTACTATAATTTCTCCACCTTTTAGGTCTTTATCATATACTACCAAATCTATATCTTGCATAATCCCTGCAGGAAGCGAAATTGCTTTTACTACTTCTACTTTGTTGTTTGATTTTATAAATGTTGGACAAGCTCCATTCTTTATAAATTCTATATTTCCTGTTGTCCTATCTATTATTGATATATCTATAGTTGCATATGTTTCGTCATCTGAATTTAAATTTACAGAAGAATTAATCAAGCCAATAGATATATCTTTATCAAATCCTGTTGTAAGTAATCTTTTTAACATTTTTATAACTGTTGAACTACTCTTTTTAGCTCTAGGTCCGCGATCCCATTCCGTCACTTATTGCCATCATTATTTTGCCATCATGCAGGCTTGTTTGCACACTTGAATCTCCAGAAACTTCACTTTTATTTTTTGTTGCTTTTGCTTCTACCATCTGTATTTTAAATTTATATTTATTTTTTTGTGCTATGCTAGCAGATTTTTTTTCATCATTTTTTTCTTTATCTTCAATGTCTTCTGCAAGTGAAGAAATTACTTTTGACACTCCTCCGAAGTTGATTTGCAAGTATTTTTTTATTGTTTGCTTCTTTTTGTTTCCATATTAAATTTAGTTTATTAATTCTATATGTATGGTTAATAGCTTTAACTATTTGGTTTAAATCTTCCCCTATTTTATTTTCAGTATCATCTACTCCTATAATGTAATTATTATTATCTTCTAATATTTTTATTAACTCATCTTTGTTTATTTCTTCTTTTTCCTCGAGCAAATTATATATGTCGTCTAAAACTTGTTCATCACTTTCTATTATATCTTCGTATAATAAATTTTCTGTAAAATCTTCTATGTTATTTAGTAGTTCCTCTTTAAAAATATTTTTGCTGTCTTTTTGCAACTCTTCTTCTGTTTCGATTGTTGTTGCCGCAACCTGACTATAACTTTGTGCAATTTCAGATATTGTTTCTGAAACACTATTTAATTTATATACCGTGTCTTTGTCTCCCTCCAATGCTCCTCCCGTTGTAGGAAGTAGTTTTGTTTTTCCAACTATGTCTGATATATCAATATCTATACTCTTTGGTATTAATAATAATCCTAAAGATGCAATTAATATTTCTCTTATTGTAATTACAGGAACTGTGTTTCCATTTGCAACATATGTAAGTATTGCATTTCCTAATGCAAATCCTATTATTACACCAATTTTTCCTAGCTTATTTAATATTCCTGCTATCATTCCGAGATATTGCATATGATGCAACAAGCACAGGACTTGAATCTGCAATAATTCCAAGCACCATACCAATTGTAATACCTGATGTTGCTCCAATTAACATTCCATTCTTCCAACCTAAAAATAGGACAATCATTATACTTAGTATATTGCTAATTGATAAACCAAATATAACTAAAGGATGTAAAGAGTATACCGCTATTGATAGCAAAAGACTTGCTCCCATTACTTCTTCTACGGTAAAAGCCTTTTTTATTCCATAACCACTTATTACTATTATAGAATTAGAAAATATTTTATAGAAAATATATGTAGCCAAACTAATTACTATGCTTGCTAATAAATCATACACTAAAAACATTGTAAAAAGCATTTTACCAGCTTGTACAACAAAAGATGATATTAAAACATAGATGCCAAGTTTTTGTTTTTCGTTTCTATCTTCTTGAATTTTAGGTCTAAACATAAGTATTAATACTATAAATATTAAACTCATTAAAAAGTAATTTAAAAATCCACTTATTCCAAAACCAATTAATGTACCTAAACATGTTGCCACATATACAATTACAGCCGGCATTTTATTGCTACAAACTGCTGCAAAAATTGCTAGTGAAAACGGAGCATATTCTCCTCCTATTCCCACCATTGATACCATAAAAGATATTGCATATAAAATAAAATCAGATACTGAAAAGAGTCCTTTAAAATTGAATTTTGGCTTTTTATTGTTATCACTTTCAGTATCAAATTCTTGATTTTCCTTTATTTCTTCATCTATTATATTCTGAAACATCCTTACCACCTTCAATTACTTTTTCTATTCTTTTGTAAATTTTAATTTAATATTCGGACGGCTTTCTAGCCGTCCCTACGAATTTTATTTTACCACCTACATAAATACTTTTTTGTCATTTCTAGTTGTCAAAATAGAAAAAGTTTTTTGCATTTTGTGATATTTTTACTCTACAATTTATCTTTTGTTACTTTTTATTATAGACTTTTTGTGGTATTTTGTATGTTATTTAAGTTTGTTCTGTAAAATATTCATTTATTCTAATTATAAGTTCATGTTTTGCTTCTTCCATTGTCATTCCTTCTAATTGTGCACCAGCAAATGTAATATGTCCACCGCCACCGTAATTTTTCTAATATTATTTGAACATTTATATCTCCTATAGAGCGTCCACTAATACAAATTTTATCTCCTTGATTTCCCATTACGAAAGAAGCTGTTATATTGCTTATTGTAAGCAATTCATCTGCTGCCTTTGCGCAAATTAAATTAGCATTTTTGTCTTTCTCTTCATATTCTGAGATTCCTATTGAATCATTTATAATTTCTGCTTTTTTTACAATATCCGCAATAACATTATAACTTTCCAAGTCACTTTGGAACCATTTTTTTACTCTTATTATATCGATGCCATATTTTCTCAAATATGCCGCTGCTTCAAAAGTTCTAACACCTGTTTTAAATGTAAAGTTTTTTGTGTCTACCATAATTCCGGCATATAAGCTTTCTGCTTCTAGTTGCTTTAATTCTACTGTGTTAGTTCCATATTCTATAATTTCAGTAACTAATTCAGATGCAGATGACGCATATGCTTCGTGGAAAGTAAGCATAGCATTTTCTATAAAATCTGCACTTTTTCTATGGTGATCTATTATAACAATTTTTTCAGTTTTATCTAAAAGTTCTGGAACTTCAACATAAGATTTTTTATGAGTATCTGTAATTATTAATAAAGTATTAGAATTAATCTTAGATAAAGCTTCGTTTTTATCTATTATTACGCCTTTATACTCTTCTTGTTTTTCTAATGTATTAACAAAGTTTTCTAAAGCCATTCCTTTTGTATTGTTTACTATATATGCATCTTTTCCAATGGTTTTAGAAAATCTATATAAACCTAGACTAGATCCCATCGAGTCAATATCCCCATTTAAGTGCCCCATTATTAATACATTTTCTGCATTTTCGATTAGTTCTTCTAAAGCATGTGCAACAACTCTTGCTTTTACTTTTGTTCTCTTTTCTAATTCTTGTGCTCTGCCGCCAAAAAAATTATATTTTTGATTTGTTTTTACTACAGCTTGGTCTCCACCTCTACCTAAAGCAATATCCATAGCATCATTTGCTGATTGATATTTCTCGTAGTTTGTATTTCCTTCATTAGATATTGCAATACTTAATGTTATTTGCAATTTCTCGTTGTTTTTTATTTCTTTTATTTTATCTAATATACTAAACTTTTCATTTTGCATTTCTTCTAAGAATTTTTGTTCAAAAACATAAACAAAAGTATCTCTTTCTGTTTTTATCATTATTCCTTCTGTTTTAGTTGCCCAATCATAAAGTGTTTTTTCAATTTCTGCCATAACCAAAGGTCTTTCCTCTGTTGCAATTCTTTGAATAATTTCTTCGTAATTGTCTATCATTATGATACCAACACAAGTTTTTGAATCTTCATATTTCTTTAATAGTTCTTTGGTTTGTGTAATATCGATAAAATATAAAATTGTCATATACTTGTTAGTTTTTCTTCTATCTTTTTGCTTGATTTTTACATAATCACCAATTACTTGGTAGCTTTTATTATCTATTTTTATTTCTTTTTTTATTGTTGGTATATTATCATTATCTATATCTTTTTTTATTTCTTTTGCAATATCTTCAATGTAGTTATTAATTCCCACATTTGCAAATTCTTTATTAAACTTTGAACTTTTCCAAATTACATTTCCATCTGTTTCTAAAACTATTAATGGAAAAGGCGAATTAATTAAAGTGTTTTTTGCTGCTGAATCCACATTAAGTGTAAGTTCATTAATATAACTAGAAATTTCATATTTCCTTTTGTTGTATACCCATAACGTATAAGTAATTACCAATATGTATAATATAATACTTGGTAGAATATATGCTGAAGTATTTATACATAATAAAATTAATATTATAGCAATTACAACTAAATATACCTTTGTTTTAGTTTCAATATTTTTTAAAAAATTAATATTGTTGTTAGACATATTAGATATTTCGCTCCTTTATATAACATAATATATTTTACCTTAAAATGGCTATTTTGTCAATTTTATGTTCAAGCAACTAATATAATCTGTTATTTTTGCAAAATCTTCTAAGCTTAACTTTTCTCCTCTTATTTTTGTATCTAATTTTAAATCTAATAACATTTTTTCAATTATATTTTTTTCTGCTAATCCTCCGTTTGTAAGTGCATTCAAAAGAGTTTTTCTCTTTTGCATAAATGCTAATTTTATAATTTTAAATAGTAATTTTTCATCACTTACTTTTATAGAAGGATTTTTTAATACTTTTAAATTAATTACACTAGAATTTACTTCTGGGGAAGGTATAAAAGACTTATTATCTACGTCTAAAACCTTCTGTGGCTTTGTATAATAATTAATAGCATATGTTATAGCCCCTGAGTTCTTTCCTCCAGGCTCATCTACTAACCTATCTGCTACCTCTTTTTGCACCATTACAGTTATACTTTCTATGTCTAATCTATCTTCTAGTAATTTCATTATAATTGGTGTAGTTATATAATATGGCAAATTTGCAACTATTTTTACATTTTTCAGATTTTCCTGTTTTTCCTGTTCTATCAACATTTTCAAGTTAACCTGCAAAATATCTTCATTAATTAATTTAAAATTATCATAAAATTTAAATCTATCATTTAGAACCATCAACATATTTTTGTCTAACTCTATACATATTACTCTACCCGCTTCTTCTAATAATCTTTTTGTTAGGGTTCCTAATCCTGGTCCTATTTCAATAATTAAATCATCCTTTTTTATATTAGCTGCTTTTACTATATTTTCTATTACATCATCATTAATTAAAAAATTTTGACCTAATTTCTTATTTGCAGTTATATTATATTTTTTTAATATATCCATTGTTTCTCTATATATATTCAAACTAATCACCTTTTTAATTATACAAAAAATTAATATTTATTGCAACAAAGTAAATTCCGGTAATTTGGGGACGGTTCCATTTTTCCAGGTTAAAACCGGGAAAAATGGAACCGTCCCCAATTCAAATTGCAATTTTTCTCTCTGTTTAATTGATTTTTAATGTAATATGATATACAATTTTTATATTAAAAATAGTAGGTGTTTTTATGAGTAAAAAAAGAAAAATAATTAAAATAGATAATTTAGGTCAAAAAAAGCTTCGTATATCTTTAGCTGTGGGGTTTATACTCTTAATATTATTAATCATTCGTATTGCATTTTTGCAATTTGTACAGGGCGCTGATTTAAAAGAAAGTGCAGTTAAAAATCAACTTTCTAGTAAAACAATTACTCCTAACAGAGGAACGATTTACGACTCTACTGGAAAAGCTCTTGCCATAAGTGCAAAAGTTGATACAGTTTCTGTAAATCCGTCTCAAATTAAATATTCTAATGGAGATGAAGTAAATAAAGAAATTTTAGCTCATGCCTTTAGTGATATATTTGATTTAGACTATGATGAAACTCTTGAGAATTTAAATACCAAGAAATCAAATTTTGTTCTTGTTTCGAAGGTAGAAAATGACAAGATTTCTTTGTTAGAGCAATGGATGGAAACAAACAAAGTAAATTCTGGTATTACAATAACCGAAGACGTAAAAAGATATTATCCATACAACAATTTAGCTTCAAATTTAATTGGTTTTACTGGAGCAGAGAATTATGGTCTTGCAGGGCTTGAAGCAACACTTGATGATATTCTTTCTGGAACTCCTCGGAAAAATACTTGCTTCAACTGACTCTGTAAATAGTGAAATACCAAATGGTGAACAAACTTATGTCCAGGCTCAAATTGGTAGTGATGTTACACTTACAATAGATGTCAATATACAATCAATTGCAGAAAAGTATCTTTCTCAAGCTGTTACTGATAATAAAGCAGATGGTGGGAATGTAATTATTATGAACCCAAATAATGGTGATGTTCTAGCAATGGCAACATATCCAGACTACAATTTAAATGAACCCTTTACAATAAATACAGCAGAATTAAAGAAAAAATGGAATAAAATGTCTTCACAAGAAAGAAGTGATGCTTTATTTAATATGTGGAAAAATACTGCTGTTCAAAGCACATATGAACCCGGTTCAACATTTAAAATAATTACTGCTGCTGCTGGTTTAGAAGAAGGTTTAATTACCCCTGATAATAAAAAAGATTTTTATTGTTCTGGTTCTGAAGATATTTTGGGAACTAAAATACGTTGCTGGAGATATTACAATCCTCATGGTCACCAAAGTTTAAGAGATGCTTTGGCAAATTCTTGTAACCCTGCATTTATTCAGTTAGGACAAAAAATTGGTGAACATACTTTATATAAATATTATAAAGGATTTGGTCTTTTTGACACAACAAACCCATATTTTTATGGTGAGTCTAATAGCGTTTTCTTTGATGAAGATAATATTAATGAATTTAACTTAGCCACAATGTCTTTTGGTCAAAGATTTACAATAACTCCTATTCAATTAACAACAGCAATATCTGCTGTTGCAAATGAAGGTGTATTAATGCAGCCACGTATAGTAAAAGAGATCAAAGATACTTCAACTGGGGCAGTAACAACTATTGAGCCAAAAGAAGTAAGACAAGTAATTTCTAAAGAAACAGCAGAAACATTAATGGATATGCTCCAATATGTAGTAGATGAAGGAACTGGAAAATATGCTCAAGTAACAGGTTATTCTGTAGGTGGTAAAACTGGTACCTCTGAGCCTCTTGCTGACAATGAAGATGAAGGTTATGTAGCATCATTTATAGCAATGTCTCCTACCGTAAATACTCAAGTTGTTGTTTTAGTTACAATTTATGACCCTAAAGGAGATAGCATTCAAGGAAGTCAAGTTGCAGGCCCTGTTGTAAATCAAATTCTTTCTGAAGTTTTACCTTATTTAGGAGTTGCTTCATCATCAGATAATTCTGATTCTTCAGTAGATACTTCTACTGAAACAACTATTTTGCCAGATGTAAGAAATAAAACAATTGCAGAAGCAAAGGAATTATTAAAAGAATCTGGGTTTAATGTAAAAATAGCCGGTGATGAAGATGAAGACAAAACTTTAGTAACAGACCAAGTTCCAAAGCCAGGAGTTTCTCTGCTTGAAGATTCAACAATATATTTATACACCTCAAATAATAATGTACGTTCTAATACAAAAGTACCAAATTTAAAAGGCATGTCTACTGCTCAAGTTATTAATTCTATACAAGCATCTAACTTAAATGTTGTTTTAGATGGATCTGGTACAGTTGTAAGTCAAGATATAGCTTCGCGGAAAAGAAGTAGAACAAGGCTCTGTAATTACTGTTACAATGCAAAAAGAAAAAGTTACTGGATATTAAAAATATATGGTATTCCTAAAAAAGGAATACCATTTTTTAGTTATTATTTTTACTTTACATAGACTTTTCCATCATATTTAAAAGCTATCCAACCAGAAGGGATTTTGCCCCATATATTTCCTTTTTCTTCTTTTAACTCTAACAAGCTTACTTTTGTTCCGGTTTTTAATACAGCATTATCATTTAGATTTGTACTAGTTGCATTTTTCTTTCCATCTTCAGTTAAATCTTTAACCTTTTTCCAATTAGATGTGTTTTTAGCGCTTGCACTACTTCTTACTTTTAGATCTACCTGAGTTGTATAGGTTTTTCCTATTACATATTCTTGATCTAAACCAAGTTTTTCTTGGTCTTTTGGTCTCAAAATGCAAACATAACCTGTAAATGGTTTATCTCTATATCCAATTGCAAGTTTTTTTACTCCGTTCTGGTCATAAAACTTATCATTTACGTCAATTAATCCCATATGACCATATCCTCCTCCATAGTTTGCTCCATAAATTAAAACATCACCTTTTTGAAGTTTTGAACTTGCACCTAATTTTTCAAAATAATCTTTTGGATAATTATTCTCCCAATCCTTTGCATTTCCATAAGCTTTAAATGGTTTTGAAAAAACTCTATATAAATATTGTTGTACTAAACTTACACATTGTCCTTTATATTTGTTGTTTGGAGGTGGATTTGCTACACTGCCTTGTTCTAACCCCCAGTCTCCAAATTCTGCAAGTGTCATTATGCTTCCTCTCCTTCCATTACATCTACAAAGTCTCCACCTTTGTAGTCTTTATCTACTTCTTCCATTCATTTTTCCTCCTCTTTTATTTCAGGCAACCCCGCAATACTAGTTAATAGGCTCAATATTCCAGCAAGCAAACTAGCACTTCCTACCATAATCCAGTTCACTTCTCCAAGAGCTGTGCTTGTTCCTATTGTTGCTATTGCTGTTTGCGCAATTGTCTTTATTGCCCTTACTCCCGCACATTTTATCCATTTTTTCAACCGCCACACCCCCTAGTTCATTTTATGTATTAAAATTTCTTATTGATACTAATTTATTTTTGTTTTTTATAGATTATTTTTATTTTAGATGATATAATTTAGCAAATAAAACTAAAGGAGCAAAATTAATGCAAGAATTTATATTATCTATAATGAATCAATATGGTTATTTGGGAGTTTTTCTTTTAATAGCAATTGAAAATATTTTTCCACCTATTCCCTCTGAGGTAATCCTAGTTTTCGGAGGATTTATGACTACATATGCTAATCTTAATATTACAGGAATGATAGTTGCCTCTACCTTAGGCTCTCTAATTGGTGCAATAGTTCTATACTATATTGGAAAAATATTAAATAAAGAGCGCCTTAAAAAAATTGTATCTGGTAAAATTGGTAAAGTTTTAAGGTTAAAAACTAGCGATATAGATAAGGCAGATGAGTGGTTCGATACTAAAGGAAACAAAAGCGTATTTTTTTGCAGATTCATTCCAATAGTTAGAAGTTTAATATCTATTCCTGCTGGAATGAGCGAAATGCCAATGGGTAAATTTTTAATGTATACTATTGCTGGATCACTTATTTGGAATTCGGTATTAATAGTGGTTGGTAGCAAGTTTGGCGAAAATTGGACCAAAATAGTTGATGTTTTAAATGATTATTCTCACATAGTGCTTATACTTCTCGTAATTATTTTTATTGCTTTAGTATATATTTTCTACCACAATAAGCTAAAAAAAGATAAATCGAAAGAGAAATAAATTATGATTAAAAACGTAATATTAGATACAGATACATCATATTCTTTAACGCAAAATCGACATCTGATTACATTTGTCAATTATTTAGATGCTGACAAAATTTTTACAGACCTTTTTAAAGAACTAGGAGATTAATATGTTAAAAATAAGGCAAGAAAATATAAAAGATTATAAAGAAGTTTACAACGTTATTAAAACTGCATTTGAAACAGCAGAGCATAGTAATGGAAATGAACAAGATTTAGTTGTAGCTTTAAGAAATGGTGATGGATATATCCCTGAGTTATCATTAGTTGCTGAAACAAATGGACAAATTGTTGGATATATTTTGTTTACTAAAATTATAATTGGAAAATATGTGGAACTTGCTTTGGCACCACTTGCAGTATTACCAGAATATCAAAAACAAGGAGTAGGAAGTAAATTAATTAAAGAAGGTCATAAAATAGCAAAAAGTCTGGGCTATCACTATTCTATTGTTTTAGGCAGCGAAAATTATTATTCAAAATTTGGGTATATTCCTGCAATACAATATGAAATAAAATCACCTTTTGATGTACCAAATGAGAACTTTATGGCTATAAAATTAAATAATACTAACATAGAGGTAAAGGGCATCGTTGAGTATCCAAAAGAATTTGGAATTTAAAACTTCATACTATTTAATAAAGAAAATATATATATTATTCATAGTCTTTTATAAAATCTTGATGAACAATTAATAGTAGATAGTTAGTATATTCACTATAAATAGACTTTGTCAAGTAAAATGTGTGATTTTTTTAATTTTTAATATTTTTTACTCGATGATTAAATTTTATAATCATCGAGTATTTTCTTTGTAAAATATAAATTTTATAATTTTTTAAAAATGTATAAAGTCTTTTAACAGTTCTCGTGTTTCTTCATGTTCCTCCAAATAGCTTTCTACCTCATCCAAACCCTTTTCACTCATTATTGTAAAAATCGTATTATATTCTCTCATTCCCTTAATTCCAGTTTTTTTATACACCTCAATAATTTCATTACACCCTGCTACCTCAACTCTATCTATACCATCTATACTTTCAATGTTGTATTCCAATGCCTTTATTTTTTCAAAATCTTCTACGCTATTTATATCCAATGTTATTTTAAATGAATTTGGAAATATATCACTATTAACCCCATCCATAACATCTGTTCCTAAACGATTTTGCATCATTTCAAATGCATCATTTTTTGAAACAAGTTCGACATTTTTAACATATTCAAGATTTTCTATTTCTTTTTGTATAGTATCTATATTTTCACTAGAGTATTCCACAAAAGCTTGCATAGTTGCTCTTTTTTCAAAAATTTGCACTGCTTCTAGTTCTTCACTTTTTCTTCGGTTAGTAAAAATAATTAATAGCACTATTAATGCAATTATTATTAAACTCATAATCACTATTATATATTTTTTCATTACATTCTCCTTTATAGACTATATATTGATAAATTTTTATGGAAGTTTCAAATTTTGATATATTTCTATAACTTTAACTTGATTATACACAACAAATTATAAAAATACAATATCAATACTCTGGATTATATATCAATACTCTGGATTATATATTAATAATTTTTTCTATAATCTCTTTATCCTCTATTTTGTTAATTCCAAAACATTTCTTTCCTAAATCTTTAATTGAGGCTCCCAAATGATACATATCTTTATTATCTATCACTATAAACCTATCATGAAATTTATTTGTTTTAGCAATTTTTAGAATAGGATATTCTTTATTAAATTTTTGAATATCTATATTTTGAATATTACTTTTGTTAGATGTTAAGATAACCACCTCTACATTTTTCTTCTTTTTAGCTAGCATCTTTAAAACACTATCATCAATATAATTATCTATAATTAAGATTTTTTTATTTGCTCTTTTTATAATATCTACAATTAGGCTATATGCATCATATATTTGTCCTTCGAAAAATATTCTTTGTTTTATACTTTCTTCATGTTGTAATTGATTGAAAATCATATCAAATTTTTTATCCTGTTCAATAAATTTCTTATTCATCTTATTTTCAATAGTAATTACTTTTTCAAATAAGATCTTATTTATACCTATAAATTTTCTCATTTCTACAAAAGCATCCATAATTTTAATACTAACTTGTACAGCAACTTCACTTTTCAATATTCCTGATAACATAGCTATTCCTTGCTCTGTAAAGACATATGGTAAATATTTACGATGCTTTCCTCTCCCTATGTTTTCGTTTAAGGTCGCAAATTGCGACCTTAAAGAATTTATTTCAGAATTTTCATTTACATTGTTTTTGTTTAAGGTCACAATTTGTGACCTTAAATTTGAAAATTCATCTTCTGTCAGTTGAAAGCAAAATCTTTCTGGAAATCTGTCTATATTTCTTTTAAC
Organism: uncultured Clostridia bacterium; assembly: GCA_944391865.1. Classification (GTDB taxonomy): domain Bacteria; phylum Bacillota; class Clostridia; order TANB77; family CAG-508; genus CAG-452. The sequence goes on along the minus strand of CALXVD010000038.1, from coordinate 413 downwards.
TGACTGATTTACTTTTTTAGTTTCATAATTATACAACATTGCTACATCGCTATCTAGCATTACTTGTTTTCCTCTTATGGTATATATTAAATTTTTTATATCTCCATTAGATATTTCATTTTGAATTGATAATTTATTCTCTTCCATAACTTCACATCCTTGCATTAGGTTATGATAATTGTAAAACATCTGTTTGTGGTTTGTCAAGAATTATATCCATATTTTTACATTTTTGTTTGGTACACTCGAAATAAATATTTAATGAATATTGAATAATGGAGATTTAATAATAAATAATACAAAAATAAAAAGCTCCCTTCGGAACTTTTTATTTTTTGGAGCGGGTAGAGGGAATCGAACCCTCGCTACCAGGTCGGAAGCATGGCATTCTACCACTAAATTATACCCGCATT
>CALXVD010000037.1 GCA_944391865.1 uncultured Clostridia bacterium | reverse complement strand
AATTTTAAGCCCGTATCTCAAGGCTATTCGGACTTTGACTAATTTAGTTTTATTTTTATGATGTCAAACTAGGGTGGTAACTAAACTAATTAACTTTTTACTATTCATTTTTTATTTTTCCCTCCTATAATATACATAGAAATTATATAAAATATCCTTTTAAAAGTCAATAAATATTTCTATAACTCTTCAATTTCCCTTGCTAAATATCTTAAAAGTTTTGTAACATCTGTGATATCATATGTTCCATCTCCTGTTACATCTCCCCTTTGCTCTTCTTCTGGTAAAATATCTCGATTTTCTAATTTTCTTAGTCCATAAGTTAAATCTATAATGTCTACAGCTCCATCTCCATTGATATCACCTTTTAGAAAATCATTTACTTTTACAGTAATTTCTTTTGTTATTCCTCCACATTTTACTGTAATTGTTGTACTTCCTTTTCCTACTCCTTTTATTGTTCCGTCTTGTCTAACTGTTGCAATATTTTCATTTTCAGAAGTAAATTGAATTAATTTATTAGTTGCATCCTCTGGAATTACTTTTGCAAGTACTCTTTTACTTGCTCCCATTGCTAGATTTACTGAATCTGTGTTTAGCTCGATATCTGTTACAATATTTTCATTAATTTCCGTAAAGCTCATAAATACACTTCTGTATGTGTAATCAGTTTTACTTTTTGTTGAATTGTCAATTACGTTATGCAATGTTATTTCGAATATATCTCCACTTTCATATGCAATTGTATCATCGCGAAATGTTACAAGGTCTGATCCAGTTACTTTTAAAAATTTATCTGAATCATTTTTATTTTCGTTTGTAATTTCGTATGTCTTACCTGAATTTAAGCACTTTATTGTTACTTCTGTATCAGAAGACATGCTATAATTTTTATAAAAACGTGCTGTCCAATTCCCTATTCCGTTATAAGCTAAATCCATGGTAAATATTCCATTACTTGGCCAAGCAACTAATTCATTTGAATAGTCTTCAAATCCTGAAAATTTGTGAACTCCTTGCCAACCGAAAGATAACCCAGAGCCTACAGCTCCTACTCCCCATTCAGTTGCAGATGGATCAAGTAAATTATATCTGTGTCCACACTCCACAGGGTCTCCATATCCATCATTTAATGCTGATGGTATACTTGATTGTATATCTCCTGTATATAAATTTTCTGTCATATAACTTTGTGCTTTATTATAAAACTCGTCGCTTACGCCCTCTGGTTGCTCTGGTAAATGTCCTGATGTATAACCTTTTAAATTATTATAAACTACTAATGTTGCTTTATGTTGTGCTGCATCTGCAATATCCTGATTTAATTCTAATTGATGCAAACCTAAACCTGCCCTTGCAAGATTAATATAGTCTGTTACCATAAGTAATGCCATGTCAGACCATTTACCAGCTACAAGCGGTAATTCGCTATATTGAGGTTCTACGTCAAAATTCCTTACAATTGCTTGTCCATGCTGATTGTATTCTTCAAATTTTTCTCTTACATCTTGTAATAAAGATATTTCATTTTCTGTTAAATTAACTTCATCTTTCTGATTCATGAATTCTGGATCTATGAATAATATTGTAGTAAAGATTTTAAATGAGTCTTCATCAGTTACTTTCATATCATAAAATACGTATTTATAATTTTCTGCTCTTGTATAATTTTCTGTGTTCCTTCCAAGCATTACTGGATTAGGTAATTCATTGGTACAAAAATCAGTTCTTGATAAAACAAAAGAAATATATTTGGTTTTTCCTGTATCTTTGCCAAAATTATATAAATCAGTTCCGTTATATTTTAAATTCTCATTCATGTAAAATATATCTTCATCGATATATGTTTGTGGGAAATTATAATTATGTTTTTTTGCCAAGATTTTACTTACTATTAAAGAACTTTTTTGTAAATCATATAAATATTTTGAAGAATTCAAAAAATTAGTTTTATACTTTTCAACATCCGAAGATGTTACATTATATTCATATATTCCATTTACTTTTTCATCTTCATCATAAATTGCTGAACCTGACATATATGAGATAACAGATGAATATTTATCTCCTTGTGCATATTTTTTAGAAACAAAATTTCCATTTACACACCCGTATCCCTTTATTACTCCATTTTCATCTGTTTCTATATGAAGCATCCATGTATATTCATCATCATAATATGTATAAGAATTTCCTCCAAATGCAGAATTACCTGTAATCTTTGGTTGTCCAAACATACTATTTATTTGTGAAATAGTAGTTGTTTTTGTAATTGTCTTTCCGTTAATTTTTAATAATTCATTACTAGCTAAATTCGTGCTAGCATAAGAAATTGGTAAGTAAAATACCATTAAGATTAATATAACTATTAAACTAATTGGAATTAATTTTCCTTTCATTGTATTTTATCCCCCTTTTTATTTTTTAATATAAAATACAATTAAAATGTAGAACTTAAATTTATGTTACTAATATATCAGATAACTTAAAATTTGTGAATATATTATAGATAATTTTATTAATTTTTTTCTATTATTAACACCACCTACATTTACATGTTGCAGGTAGCAATCACGCTACGCAAGGCTTACCCTAATTTCACACTTTCCACATTCCACTTCTCCTTCAAACTATAATTTAAATTTCAATTCTATTTTTAAATTTATTTTCTATTTGTTCTTTTAATTTTTTATTTTTTTCTTTTTCTAGATTAGAGTCATCTTCCATTATTTTTATTGCTACGCTTTGCACAGATTTTAGCATTTCTATATCTTCAAATAAATTTGCTATTTTAAATTCTGGAAGTCCATGCTGTCTTGTCCCAAAAAATTCTCCAGAACCTCTAAGTTCCAAATCTTTTTCTGAAATTATAAATCCATTGTTTGTTTCGCACATTATTTTCATTCTTTCTTTTGTGTTTTCACCGTTTTCCCTCGTATTTTAGTATACAATATGATTTATAACTACCTCTGCCTACTCTTCCTCTTAATTGGTGAAGTGTTGCAAGTCCAAACCTTTCTGCATTTTCTATTACCATTATATTACTATTTGGAACATCTACTCCAACTTCTATTACTGTTGTTGAAACAAGCACTTGTATTTTTCCATCTTTAAAGTCTTGCATAATCTGGTCTTTTTCTTTTGGTCTTAATTTTCCATGTATATATTCTACTTTATAATTTGAAAATATTTCTTTATATTTTTCATAAGTCTCAAGTACTGCTTTTGCATTTATTTCTTCTGATTCTTCCACTAATGGGCAAACTATATAACATTGTCTTCCTTCATCTAGCTGTTTTTTTATAAAATTATTTACTCTTGTTTCCATACCTTTTGTTACTGCAAATGTATCTATCTTTTTTCTGTTTGGTGGAAGTTCATCTATTATTGATATATCCAAATCTCCATATAGTATTAAAGCTAGTGTCCTAGGTATCGGTGTTGCTGTCATAACCAATACATCTGGATTTTTCCCTTTATTATTTAGTGTGCTTCTTTGTCTTACTCCAAACCTATGTTGCTCATCTGTAACTACTAGTCCTAAATTTTTAAATATAACATTTTCTTCAAGCAGGCTATGTGTACCAATTAATACATCAATTTCTCCATTTTTTAGTCTTTCCAAAATATCTTCTTTTTGCTTCTTAGGAATTCCACTTACTAATAGTTCGCATTTTATATTAAAATTTGATAGTATACTTTCAAAATTTTTTAGGTGTTGCCTACTTAATATTGCAGTTGGTGCCATTACTGCAACTTGATATCCAGATTTTACAGCTTTATATGCTGCAATTATTGATACTGCAGTTTTTCCGTGAACCAACATCCCCCTGGAGGAGCCTGTTCATTGGCTTTACACTTTCCATATCTCTATCTATTTCTTCTAATACTCTTATTTGTGCTTTGGTAAGTTTAAATGGGAGCTTATCTATAGCATCCTGCATTTTTACTTCTTCTTTAAACTTAATTCCTTCTGCATTAACTTTGTATTTAGACTTAAGGTTTAAAAGTGCAAGTTGCATTATAAGTAGTTCTTCAAAAACTAATCTCTTACGTGCCTTGTTGTAATCTACAAATTTATTTGGAAAATGTATGTCATTTATTGCTGTATTTATATCATCTAAATTATAATCTTGTAATAAATATTCAGGTAATGTTTCTTTTAAGTTTCCATTTACCTCTTTTAAGCCATTTTCTATTATTTGTCTCATAACATTTTGTGATAAATTATATGTAAGGGGATATATAGGAATTATTTTTCCTGTGTTTTTATTTGTATCTATATTATCAAATACAGGAGATGTCATTTCTATAAATCCAATTCTTTTTTTGACCTTTCCAAAAAATTTATATATTTCTCCTAATTTAAATCTATTTTTTAAATATCTTTGGTTAAACCAAGTAATTTCACACATTCCTGTTTCATCTCTAACAGTTAATGTGTATATTACCATATTTTTTCTTACTCTTTTTTCTATCATTTTAGAAACGCAGATTGCTTCTATTAATGCCTCATCTCCATCTTCTAATTCTGCAATATGCTTTGGTTTTCCTCTGTCTTCATAAGTTCTGGGAAAATATGTTATTAAATCATTAAGTGTAAAAATACCAAGAGTATTTAGTAGTTCTGCCCTTGCAGGTCCTACACCTTTTATGTATTTAACATTCTTAGATAAATCTAACATATATTGCTCCTTTATTTATAATATTTATTGTAAATATTTGACATATACAAAATTATATTTTATAATATAGGAAAATAAGAATCCACAAATATGTGGTTGCCGTTGTAATTAAAAAAGCACGTTTTACCCTGGCAAGAGCAGAAATGTGCTTTTTTTATTTTTATTGTTGTTTGCTCAAAACTATAGCCAAAGCTACAATTAAGGCAACTGCTAATATAGTTAATGCAATAACTGCATTAAAAAGTATGTATATGATTGTAAATAAAATTTTTTCTATCACTAGCACCACCTCCATTTACGTGTTGTAGGTGGCAACCACATATCTGCTTCTCCTTATTTTCTATAAGATTATACTTTAATCGTTTGTAAATGTCAATAATTTCCAGAACATTTTTTCGCTAATTTATATTTTAATCCTGTATTTCTTTTTTTAACATCTGTGTTTTGTATCATAAAATTTATAATATTTTTGTTGCTTATTACTATTAAAAGTTCTTTTGCTCTTGTTAGTGCTGTATACAGCAAATTCCTTGTTAGTAACATCGGTGAACTTTGTGGGATTACTAGTATAACTACATCAAATTCACTACCGTTGCGATTTATGTATTGTAATGGCATAGCTATGTTCTAATTCGTCTAAATTTGCAAAATCATACCAAGCTATTTTTTCGTCATCAAAAAGAACTTCAATTTGTTTTTCTTCATCATCTATTTTAATAACTCTACCAAGTTCTCCATTAAAAATTCCAGCTCCCGCTTCGGTTTTATCTTCTACCTCTTTTTCCCAGTATATATCATAATTATTTTTTATTTGCATTACTCTATCTCCAACTCTAAAGTATCTTTCTCCATGTTGTTTCTGTGAGTTATTAACAGGATTTAATACATTTTGCAGTTGCTTATTCAGTTCTTTTGTTCCAAGCATTCCCTTTTTGGTTGGTGTTAAAACTTGTATATTTTTAAAGAAATCATAATTTCCATATTTTTTTAGTCTACCTGTACAAAGTGAAATAACATCTTGCAAAATTTTGTCTTGAGTTGTTTCGTTTATATAGAAAAAGTCATCTAATTTATCTTTTTCTTCTTCTGCATCTATAAAACTTTCTCCATTGTTTACTTTATGTGCATTTGTTATTATTTTACTTTTTGCAGCTTGTCTAAAAATTTTGTTTAATTCTATGGTTGTAATTACCTCTGATTCTATGATATCCTGCAAAACATTTCCTGGTCCTACTGATGGAAGCTGATTTATATCTCCTACTAATATTAGTTTTGTACCTAAATAAATGCCTTTCATTATTTGATTCATTAAAAACATATCTACCATAGACATTTCATCTATTATTACAACATCTGCATCTATTGGTGTTATTGGATAATCTATTGATAAGAATTCTCCATTTTCTTCTGCTTTTCTAATTTCCAATAATCTATGTATTGTTGTTGCTTCTTCTCCAGATTGTTCTTGCATTCTTTTGGCAGCTCTTCCTGTTGGTGCACAAAGTACTACTTTCATTTTTCTGTTTTTGTACATTTTTATTATAGATTTAATAATAGTAGTTTTACCTGTTCCGAGGTCCACCTGTTATTATACAAACATTATTATCATTTACTGCTTTTATCGCTTCTCTTTGTTCTTCTGATAATATAATATCTTCATCTTGTTCTGCTTTTTCTAATTCTTGTTCAAAATTTTTAATCTTTTTTATATTTCTCGTACTATTTAGTGCTAGCAGCTTTTCTGCTATATTTTGTTCTGCTATATAGAAATTTTTTAAGTAAACCCATTCTTTATTTTCTATTTCTTCTATATATATTTCTTCTTTTGCTTTTAGATTTATTAGTTCTTCTTCTATTTGTGTTTCGTTAATTTTTAACAAATCCGAAACAAATTTTACTAAATTTTCATATAATACACATGAATTACCATTATGGCTTGCAAGTATTAATCCATATTTGATTGCACTTTCTATCCTTTTGGGATTTTCCCTATCTAAACCTAAATCCATTGCCATTTTATCTATTTTATTAAAATCTAGTCCGTATGTTATATCTAATAAAATATATGGATTTTCTTCTATTTTATTTATTGCATCTTGCCCTAAAACTTCGTATACTCTTTTACTATTCTGACCTGTAATTCCAAATCTTTCTAAAAATCCTACTATTTGCCATAGTTCCCATTTTTCATTAAATTCTTCGGAAATTTCTGTTGCTTTTGCCTTTGAAATTCCTTTTATATTTGCAAGTCGCTCTGGCTCAAATTTTAAAATTGCTATAGTTTCTTCTTTAAAATTATCTACTATTCTTTTAGCAGTTGCAGGTCCTACCCCTTTTATAACTCCACCTGCTAAATATTTTTCTAATGCTTCTAAGCCCTCTGGCATTATTTTTTCAAATGTTTGTATTTTAAATTGTCTTCCATATTCTGGGTGATTTACAAAATTTCCAGCTATTTTTAAACTGTCCCCTTTATTTATAAATGGCAAATAACCTACTATTGTTGTTAATTCGTCTTCTGTTTCAAATTCTGCAATTGTATAACTATTTACTTCATTTTGATATATAATTTCGCTTATTTGTCCTTTTATTTCCAAAGCCCATACTCCTTAAAAAAATAAATTTTTATGCTTTTATTCTAACATAAAAATTTATTTTTGCAATATTTAGCAAATTTTATCATTGGCCATGTCCTTTTTATTTGTTTTTTTATCCATACTATCTATTAGATCTTTACATGTTTTCCAATCTACTAAATTTATAACTTTATAATCTTGTTCCAATTTTTCTAAAATTTCTTTTGTTTTGTCTGTAGAACCTAAATCTGCAACTATTACATTTTTTACACATTCTTCTTTGCCATATAGAATTCTAAATAAAATTGAACGCATAAAGCCTTCTATTTTTTCTTCCTGATTCTTTACTGCTACTATAAAATAAATTCCATCCGATTCTAAATTTGTACAAGTACATATGTAATATATTGTTTTTATAATTTCTATTAATCCGTATAATGCTAAGGTCCAAATTATACCGTTTGTAATAAAGTCCAACATATAATATTCACCTGCTTTAAGGTATTATATGTTTTTTATTTAATTGTTGTTACTATTTATAAAGTAAATTGTAATTCGAATGGGAAGTGAGAAGTGGGATGTGGGAAGTGTGAAATTATGGTAAGCCTTACGTAGCCTTGCCATAAAAATCACACCTCACACTTCGCACCTCTCACCTCACACGAACAAATTACAATTTAATTATCTTCTCCCATGGTAAATCTTTATCTCCAAAATGCCCATAGTTTGTTGTTTTTGTATATATTGGTTTCCTTAAATCCAAATATTCTATAATTCCATTTGGTGTTAAATCAAATTTTTCTTTTATTTTTTGTATAATATCTTCTTCTGCAATAGTATTTGTTCCAAAAGTGTTAATAAATATTGATAGAGGCTTACTCATTCCTATCGCATATGATACTTGTATTTCACATTTTTTAGCATATCCATTTGCAACTATATTTTTTGCAATATGGCGAAGCATATATGTGCTACTCCTATCTACTTTACTTGCATCTTTTCCAGAAAAAGCACCTCCTCCATGTCTTGCATATCCTCCGTATGTGTCAACTATTATCTTTCTGCCAGTTAGACCTGTATCTCCAAGTGGGCCCCCTATAACAAATCTGCCTGTTGGATTTATATATATTTTAGTGTTTTCATCCATATATTTTTTATCTATAACCTTATATATAACTTTTTCTGTAATCTCTTTTTTCATAATTTCTAAATCTACATCTTCTAAATGTTGATTAGATATTAATATCGTGTCTATCCTTTTTGGAATATCATCTTCGTATTCTACTGTTACTTGTGCCTTCCCGTCAGGTCGTAAATATTCTATTTCTTTATTTTTTCTTACATCTGTTAATTTCTTAGTTAGTTTATGTGCAATAGATATTGCAAATGGCATAAGTTCTTCTGTTTCATCTGATGCATAGCCAAACATTATACCTTGGTCTCCTGCACCACCTACATCTACTCCCATAGATATATCTTGGCTTTGTTTTGTGATATTTACTTCTACTTTGCATGTTCTATAATCTATATCTGTATTTTCATTGTCATACCCTACTTCTTTTAAAACATCTCTTGCAATTCGTTCTGCGTTAATTTTAGCATTTGTTGTAATTTGACCTGCTATTGTAATTAAATTATTTGATGCAAATGTTTCTACTGCTACTCTCGAATATTTATCTTGCTTTAAGCATTCGTCCAATATGCTATCTGATATTAAATCGCATACTTTGTCTGGGTGTCCCTCTGTTACACTCTCAGACGTAAAAAAATATTTTTTCATAAATTACCATCTTCTCTCTTGTTTTTGATAATTATATTGTAAGCATTATACTTTTTGTTTATACTGTTTGTCAATGGATGAAAACGGACGGCTTTCTGTAAATGTCAAGAGAAAAATGTACTTTTTTTCCAGTTTCAAAAATGTACGAAAATTCCAGTTTAAAATATATACTTAGAGGGGGATCCCCTCTAAAATTTTAGAAAAATTTTTCTTCTCTATAATCCTTTTCTAGCATAACCTCCTTTTTATTACAGTGATATGCTAAATAATGCAATTCATCTATAATCTCTTATTTTGTAAGTTTATGTCCTAAATCTGTTATTCTATCTATTGCTACATCTACATATATTATCATTTCCCTCACTGTCATCTTAAACACCTTCTTTTTTTATATTTTTTTGAATCTCTGTATTTCTATCTTTTATTCTATATGATTGTCCTTTAATTTTTATTATGTGACTGTGATGCACCAACCTATCTATTATTGCAGCTGTCACTACAGAATCCCCAAATATATCTGACCATTTGCTAAATACCTGATTTGTTGTTAATATTGTTGGCTTCTTTTCATATCTTTTATTTATTAATTGAAAAAACAAATATGCTCCTTCTTTTGTTATCGGTAAATACCCTATTTCATCAATTATCAGCAATTTATATTTACAAAAATATTTTATCTTTATATCTGCTCTATTTTCAGAATTAGCTTGTACCAATTGATTTATTAAATCATTAAAAGTTATGTAATATGTGCTAATCCTTCGTTTCGCTGCAGCCATTCCAATTTCAACTGCTAAATGTTTTTTTCCAACTCCACTTGTTCCTACAAATATTATATTTTCACTTTTCTCCATAAATCTTAATGTTTCTAAATCATAAAGTTCAGTTTTGTCTACACTAGGCTGATAACTAAAATCAAAATCATCTAATGTCTTTTCAAAAAGAAAAAATGTAGGTTTTCCTACATTTTTATGTTGGAAAAAACTACATTTTTATTATCTCATAAACACAAAAATCATAAGTTTTCTTACAATTTTTGCTATATGTTATCTGTTTAAGTTTATTTACATTTTTATTTCAAGATTATGGAATTTGGACTGTTATTATAGGACGAACCGCACGCGACGGAGAGTTATAGTTCGTGTTGCTAGAGTAGACATTCCACAAGCTGTCGCCGTTGAATAATCCATCCGAGCTCACGTTAGCAACAGTGAAGTACACGTAACTAGAGTGAGCGCCAACAATGCGAGAAGCCACCCAGTATTCAGAGTCTATCATCGCATTTTTATCAAAATAGCTAATTCTTAGTAAATCTTCTGTCCAACTTTCGTCTCCAATTTTTCCTTTTCCATTATATGTGTTTGTTGACCATTCACCTGGAATTCCGTTATACGCATTATTTCCTTCTAAATTTGGTATTGGATCTGTTGCTGCTCCTACACTTCTTACACCTATATTGGTTGGTAAGCCATCTAGATTTTTACAATAATTGTTTATTCTTGTTATTGCATTATTGTATGAATATATTGCTTTATCTATATTTTCATTTGGTGTTCCATTTCCATCTACATCTCCTGGTGTTTGTGCTGTTTCGTCTCCAGTTCCTAGTGTTAAGCCTGTTGTTTCTTCTTCTTTCATTACATCTGGACTTACTGCTTCTACAATCCCATTTCCGTGGTCATATATTATTGTCCAACCATTATATTGGCTATCTCCTGTTTCCGCTCCTAGGTCTTTCCCTTCGCGGCCTTCTTTTGTGTATGCTTCCACAAGATTTGCGGTTTTCATAGTTGTCATGTCAATTTCAAATTTATATGCTATATCTTCATATTCTGCAAATACATATCCTTTAGTATTATCTCCGTTACTTCCTACAATTAATCCTTTTACTCCTAGAGTTTGAGTTTCATCTACATCAGGTGTTTTTTCGTCATCGATAAAAACAGGCGTTTGTGATCTCATATCTATTATTTCTGATATTAGTCTTCCTTCCAAATTTTCTCCTAATATATATTTTTCAAATACTCCTACTGTTTCTCCTGTATATTCATTTATCCCTATTTCTTCTAGCCAGCCACGTTCTTCTTCGTCTGTTACTACAGCTGGGTCATAATAAAGTGTTCCGTTTTTTGATATTACCAATTTAGTTCCATATTTACTTTTTAAATCGTCTGATATAGGTAAATCATTTATTGTTATTCCATAGTCCGAAGGTTCTTCTCCTCCATTGTCTGCTACTTTTGCTACCTTTGCAACCTCTAATTGCTCTTGTATTCCTGTTACCTCTGTTTGATATGCTGCTTTTCTTGCTGTTCCAAATAACCCACTATTTAATGCTACTGTTATTGTTACAGCTACCAATATTAGCATTACGATTATTGTGATTATTAGGGCAATTAAGGTTATGCCTTTGGAGTGCGGGTCGTCGAGGACGCCGACCCCTACTGTTATACATATTGTTGTTTGATGTGTGAGGTGCGATGTGTGATGTGTGATTTTTGTTTGTTTTTAATTTTTGCATTTGTTTATCATTCCTTTCTTTTGTTTTTTCTTTTGTGGGCGGACACAAGGCCCGCCCCTACAATTGTTTTTTTGCGAGCAATAAAAAAGCCCCTACAATATTTTTTTGTAAAATTACATTTTATTCAAATTTTCATTACGTTAATTATAAGTTATATGTTTTTATTTTGCAACATTTATAAACATTTTTTTATTTTATATAATTTATTGTTTACATATTGGATAATTTTTATTAAATTGATGATTTTTTATTACACAATAATTTATAGAATATTAATAAAATCAGTTAAAACACATCAATTTATGAGCACCGGATGTGATTGGAGTGTTTGTGCAATTCTTAAGGAAAATTGAAGGAGGAAGCGGAAACCGAGAGGCTCGTTCAATTTTACGCTAGAATTGCTAAAACACGTATTGAACCGAGGAGCGCAATAAATTTATGTTTTTAACCGATTTTATGGTCGTCTTACAATTAATTTAATCATACAAATTCCAATTTACTGTTTCTTTTTCTTAATCTATAGAATATAATTAATTTAACGAAATTTCATGAACGTGAATTTTTGAAGGAGTGATTTTATGAAAAAATATAAGCTTGCTTTAGTTGGCGCAACTGGTTTAGTTGGAAGAACTGCCCGCACCGTTTTAGAAGAAAAAAATTTACCTATTTCTGAATATGTATTTTTCTCTTCATGTAAATCAGCTGGAACTAAATTAACTTTTATGGGAAAAGAATATACTGTACGTGAACTTAAAAGGGATTCTTTTGATGAAGGATTTGATTTTGCAATATTTTCAGCAGGTGGTGAAACTTCTAAAAAGTATTCCCCTATTGCAGCTTCTAAAGGATGTATTGTTGTAGATAATAGTAGTGCTTTTAGAATGGATAAAGATGTTCCATTAGTAGTGCCAGAAGTTAACCCAGATGATATAAAATGGAACAAGGGAATTATTGCAAATCCTAATTGCTCAACAATTCAGGCTGTTGTTCCTTTAAAGCCACTAGATGATAAATACCACATTAAAAGAATTGTTTATTCTACATACCAAGCTGTATCTGGTGCTGGGAAAGGCGGAGTTGATGATTTAGAAAATGGTCTTAAAGGTTTACCACCTAAAAAGTTTCCTCATCCAATTGTAAATAATTGTCTTCCTCATATAGATGTCTTTGAAGATAATGGTTACACTAAAGAGGAATCAAAAATGATTAATGAAACAAGAAAAATTCTTGGAAAGCCATATTTAAGAGTTACCGCAACTACAGTTAGAGTTCCCGTACTTAATTCACATAGTGAATCTATAAATGTTGAATTTGAAAATGATTTTGATTTAAATGAATTAAAAGAATTATTAAAAAACAGCCCTGGTATTATTGTAGAAGATAATCCAGAAAACAATATATATCCGCTCGCTCAAAATACAGATGGACATGATGAAGTTTATGTTGGAAGGATTAGAAGAGATTATAGTGTTCCATTCGGAATTAATATGTGGGTTGTTGCAGACAATATTAGAAAAGGTGCTGCAACTAATGCAATACAAATTGTTGAAAAATTAATTGAATATGACAAAATGTAATTTTTATTTAATCTTTTTTATTACTTTACATGGATTTCCTACTGCAACAGAATTTTTTTGAATGTCTTTTGTTACTATGCTTCCTGCACCTATTACTGAATTATCTCCTATTTCTACTCCTGGAAGCACAGTAACATTTCCTCCAAACCATACATTATTTCCTACTTTAATTGGTTTTGCATATTCCAAGCCTTTATTTCTAGTTTTATAATCTAATGGATGCCCTGCAGTATAAAATCCACAATTAGGCCCTATAAATACATTGTTGCCAAATTCAACTTTATTTGCATCTAATATTATTAAATTATGATTAGAATAAAAATTTTTGCCTATTTCTATATTATAGCCATAATCACAAATAAAAGGTTGTTCAATTAAAAAATCTCCTTCTACTTTCCCTAAAATTTTTCTCATAATCTCTTCTCTTTCTTTTATCTGAGAAGGTCTTAAATTATTGTACTCATAGCATAAATCTTTTGCTTTTATTCTTTCATTAATCAAATTAATATCATTATTAGCATCATAAATTTCTCCTGCTAACATTTTTTCTTTTTCGGTCATACTAATCCCTCCTACTTTATTTTTTATTATATAGTTTATATTATACTTTTTCAAAAAATTTAATAAATCTATTTCTTTTTCTTTATTTTAATAATATAATTAAAGAGTGAAAAATATAATTATGTTTTTTCGTATGTCTTTATCTATTAGAAGAACTGACATTATTAATTGATTGTAGGGACATTGCTCCTCAATCAAAGCCTATCTTCGAAGATAAGCTTTGTCCCTATACATTAGAAGGTGAAAAATGATGAAACAAAAATCAGATATAAAAGAGCATGACAAATAAGCCTAAAAAAGGCAGTTTTTTAAAATAACATAGA
>CALXVD010000036.1 GCA_944391865.1 uncultured Clostridia bacterium | reverse complement strand
TTTCTATTTTTATACATCTAGGGTGAAATATTCGTTTCTAAACTTTTAAGGTGATTTTATCATAAATTAAATACAGATCCCGACGCAAAATATTGACAAAAGAACCAATTTATGTTAACATATTAATATAGCCAATATGGTTATAAATTTGAAAAGGAGGACATTGTTTATGAGGACGGCGAGAAAATGCCGTAACCGGAAATTTGCAGTATTCTAGCATAAGCTAAAATACAAAATCTAGTTCCAAGGAGAATAATAAGATGATAAATTTTCATGATCGGCGATTTGCTGTATTCTAAATTTTAGTCCATTCCAAAAGTGTACGTTTGTATTCGAACGTACGCTTTACTATTTATCAAATATTACAGAAAAATGACATTTTATTAAAAATGTCATTTTTTATTGATTTTTTGAGCCATTATTATTATAATAAAAGTGTATATTTTATAAAAAGAGGTCATAAAATGATAGAATTTAAGAACGTTTGTAAAACATATAGCACAGGTACAGAAGCTGTAAATAATGCAAATTTCAAAATAGAAAAAGGAGAATTTGCATTTTTAGTAGGTGCTTCTGGATCTGGAAAATCAACACTTATAAAATTAATATTAAAAGAAGAAGAACCAACATCAGGGAACATTATTATAAATGGAAAAGATACTACTTTTCTAAAGCCTAAAAGAATCCCATACTTAAGAAGAAGCATGGGAGTGGTTTTTCAAGACTTTAGATTATTATCAGATAAAACTGTTTACGAAAATGTAGCATTTGCTATGAATATAGTAAAGGCTACCCCAAGACATATTAGAAGACAAGTACCAATGGTATTGTCTTTAGTAGGCTTGAGCGGAAAAGCAAAAGTATATCCAGATGAGTTATCTGGAGGAGAGCAACAAAGAGTTGCACTTGCTCGTGCATTAGTTAATAATCCATCTATGATAATTGCAGACGAGCCAACAGGAAACTTAGACCCAGAAACAGCATGGGATATTATGAACTTATTAAATGAAATTAATTTAAGAGGTACAACAGTTGTAATTGCAACACACGCAAAAGATATTGTTGACCAAATGAAAAAAAGAGTTATAGAAATAGAAAAAGGCGTAATTGTAAGAGATGATAGAAAAGGTGGGTATAACAAGTGAAATATAATGTAATTGGATATTTTTTGTCAGAAGGTTTTAGAAATGTATTTAAAAATAAAAAGTCTACATTTTCTTGCTTAGGAGTTATGTGTGCTACAATGCTTATTTTTGGCTTGTTTTTCGCAATAGGAGAGAATATAAACCATGCAGTAGAAGGGTTAGAACAAGAGCAAGGAATGCAAGTGTTTATGGAAAATGATGCATCAGAGGAAGAGATAAAACAATTAAGCGAAGATTTAAAACAAATAGAAGGTGTAAACAGCGTAACATTCGTATCAAAAGAAGATGCATATAATACTATGAAAGAAAGACTTGGAGAGAATGCTGAAGCAATGGACGGAATGTCACCAGATAGCTTTTCTGTGTCATATATGGTAACACTAACAGATTTATCACTAAATAACCAGGTATATGATGAAATAAATAGTCTGGATACTGTAAGAAAAATACAAAATAAAAGAGATACAATAGAAACTTTATCTAAAGTAGGGCAAACTATACAAATTATAACATTTGTAATTTTTGCAATTCTTATATTAATCTCATTATTTATAATTTCAAACACAATAAAGCTAACTGTACATGCAAGAAGAAAAGAAATATCTATAATGAAATATGTGGGGGCAACAAATGGATTTATAAGGACACCATTCATGATTGAAGGTATAATAATTGGTTTACTCTCAGGAATAATTTCAATCTTAATAGTAGGTGGAGGATATAATTATATTGCAAATTCACTTACACAATCTGAAACATGGCAAGACTTATCAATAAATTTATTAAGTTTTGGAGATATGTTTGGACAAATAGTATTAGTATATATGCTACTAGGAGTTGGAATAGGTATAATTGGTAGTTCAATATCTATGAAAAAATACCTTGACGTTTAAGAAGGTGATTAGATGAACAAAAAGATTTTTTTAATATTTTTTCTTATTCTATTGACCTTAATAGCCTTTGGTAGTATAGTAGTAGCAGACGATTTGAGTGATTTGCAAAACAAAAAAGACGAACTACAAAATCAAATTACAGAGTCAAATGAACAGATAGAACAGATAAATATTGAACTTACAGAAAATTTAAAGCAGTTAAATGATTTAAATTCAAAGATAACTACATATGAGACTGAAATAGAAACATTAGAAAACAACTTAACTCAGACAGAACAGCAAATACAAGATGTACAAGATAGATTAAATATTGTAGAAGAAAATTATAATCTTCAAAAAACTGCTATGCAAAATAGAATAGTTGCTTTATATGAAGCAGGAGATATAATGTATTTAGATGTACTATTAAATTCTAATAGTGTATCAGATTTTATTTCTAATTATTTTTTAATTGGTGAAATAGTAAGATATGACAATGAATTAGTAGAAAATATCAACTCACAAAAAACAATGATAGAGGAAATAAAAAGTACATTAGAAGAAAGACAAGAAGCTTTGCAAGCAGTAAAAGATAATAAAGAAAAGACAACAATAGCTTTAGAAAACTCAAAAATAATTAGAAATAGCTATGTAAGCAAATTAACAGAAAAGGAAAAAGAAACACAAAAAACAATAGACGAGTGTCAAGCAGAATTAGATAGCCTAGAAGCACAAATAGTATTTCTTGCAACAGGCAATATAGGCTCAGACTATATTGGAGGAGAATTTGCTTGGCCAGCACCAGGATATACAACAATAACTTCAAGATTTGGAATGAGGCTTCATCCAATACTTAAAGTAAACAGATTACATTCAGGAACAGATATTGCAATGCCAACAGGAAGCTATATAATTGCTGCAAATGATGGAGTAGTTATACAAGCTTCATACACAACAGGATTTGGAAACACAGTTATGATTGACCATGGAGGAGGAGTAGTAACTTTATATGGACATGGTTCAGAAATTATAGCTCAGACTGGACAAACAGTAAAAAAAGGAGATATAATAATGAAAGCGGGATCAACAGGATGGTCAACAGGTCCGCACTTGCACTTTGAGGTTAGAATAAATGGAGAACCAGTAGATTCACTTCCATTTATAACAAATCAATCAAATGAAGATGAAACTCAAGAAAACGGAGGAGAAAATCAATGAAAAAGAAGATTATACCAATAATCATGCTAATAGTATTCATATTATCTAGTAATATAGTAATAACATTTGCTGCATCAAAGTCGGAATTACAAGATCAACAAGAAGCAAATGACCAAAAAATTAAGGAAATGGAAAATGAAGTGGGCGAAGTCAAAGAAGAGATGTCCAGTACAATGGAGCAAATACAAGAATTAAACTCTAAAATAAGCTCATATCAAGCAGAAATAACAGAATTGGATTCAGAATTAGCAGAACTAGAGGATTCTATTGCAGAAACCGAGAGCAAATTAGAGGAAGCGGAGGAAAATTATAAAGAACAAGAAGAAGCTTTGCAAGCAAGAATAGTTGCTCAATATGAAGCAGGAGAAACCACATATTTAGATGTAATACTTGGTGGAGGATCACTTTTAGAAATGATATCTAATTGGCAAATAGTATCAGACATAGCAGAAATGGATAATCAATTATTAGAACAGATAGAAAAAAATAAAAATGAAATTGAGGAAGCAAAGTCTACTCTAGAAACTAGCAAAGAACAAGTTGAAACATTAAAAAGCAATAAAGAAACTAAAGCAAAAACATTGCAAGAATCACAGAGTGCTAAGGAACAATATGTTTCAGAATTAAGTGAAGATGAAAAAGCATTAAATGATGAAATAGAAAAACTTGAAGCTGAAAATGATCAAATTACTAGCGAATTAAAAGCAATGGAAGATAAATATAAAGATGACATTGCAGATTTAGGTGGAACAGGTACACTTCAAAGACCTGTAAAATCAGGACCAATAACTGCTACAATGTATTATAGTAGTGGAGTATATCACGGAGCATTAGATTATGGAGTACCAGTTGGAACAAATGTATATGCTGCAGCAGAAGGAGTTGTTTTAGCAGCAGACTGGAGATCTGGAGGATTAGGAAACTGTGTAGTTCTTCAACACGCAGATGGACTAAGAACTTATTATGGACATGGTAATGGTACATTTTATGTTGAACCAGGACAGGTAGTACAAAAAGGACAACTAATTATGCTTAGTGGTAATACAGGAAACTCATCAGGACCACATTTACATTTTGAAGTAAGAGTTTCACCATACAATTGGTCATATGGCGGAAATGATAGTAGAAGAGATCCAAGAAATTATATGTAATAAATATAGGATTTAAAAAAAAATAGCGGTCTTTGTAAGACCGCCATTGTTTTATGGTTCTACATTGAATAAACAAAAATATAATATTTAGGGAGGCAAAATAATGAATTTTGAAAAGAAAAATAACATCTATAAAGCTATTATGCTAGTATTAATAACTGCATTAATAACCTTTTTACTAACATCAATAGGTATGTATAATTATTTAAATAAAGAAAATGGATTAATAAAAACCTTGGTAGGAACAGAAACATCAGACTTGGATACAAAAATACAGATAGTAAGAGCATATTTAGATGAGTTATATTTAGGAGAAATAAACGAAGATGAATTAGTTGAATCAGCTGTAAAAGGTTATGTTGCAGGACTTGGAGATGAATATACAGAATACTTAACAAAAAGCGAATATGAAGAACTAATGATAGATGTAAATGGCAACTATGTAGGAATTGGAGTATATATGACGCAAGATATATATGATAATGTAATAGTATTGTTACCTATAGAAGGCTCTCCAGCAGAGGCAGCTGATTTAAGAACAGGGGATATAATAAAAAAGGTTGATGGAGAAGACTGCACAGGTTTGGAATTAGATGCAGTAGCAAATAAAATTAAGGGCGAAGAAGGAAGCACAGTAGATTTAGAGATAGAAAGAGATGGAGAGATTTTAAATAAAACAGTAGAAAGAAAAAATGTAAAAATAAATCAAATAAAAACACAAGTCTTAGATAATAACATAGGATATATACAAATACTTTCATTTGATGAAGATTGCAGCATAGAATTTGAAAAAAAATTAGATGAGTTAATTAATAAAGGAATAAAATCATTAATAATAGATGTAAGAGACAACGGTGGAGGAATAGTTGAAGAGGCTAATAATATTGCAGATTTATTTCTTGAAAAGGGTAAAACAATAATGATAGAAATAGACAAGGAAGGAAATGAAGAACAAACAAAAGCAGAAAAAGATGCTAAAGTAAGTTCAGATATTAATGTAGTAGTACTTGCAAATGAATATACTGCTAGTGCATCAGAAATATTAATAGGAGCATTAAAAGATAACGGCGTAGCAAAAGTAGTTGGAACAAAAACATATGGAAAAGGTGTAATGCAAGAAATAGTTCCTGTTTCAACAGGGGGCGCATTAAAAATAACAATAGAAGAGTTCCATACACCAAATGGGAATGCTATAAATAAAAAAGGAATAGAGCCAGATATTGTTGTAGAAGAAAATGAAAAAACAGCCCAAGATGAACAGCTACAAAGAGCTATACAAGAATGTAATAAATAACACAAAAATGGGGAAAAAGGGGTCAGACCCCTTTTTCCCTGTTTTATTTTAATCCCAATATTTTTTTCGCTCGTCCAATATCTTCACTAGTAGCCGCAGGAACGCCCTCTAATTCATAATTGAATCCGAGGTTTTCCCATTTGAATTTACCTAATTCATGATAAGGAATAAGTTCTATTTTCTTTACATTATTTAAGGTACCTATAAATTCTTTAAGAGCTATTAAGTCTTCTTCGTCATCTGTATATCCGTGAATTATAACTTGTCTAATCCAAACAGGTATATTATTATCACTTAAATATCTTGCAAATTCTAATTCTCTCTTGTTAGAAAAACCTACTAATTCCTTACATTTTTCATTATTAATATGTTTGATATCTAATAATACCAAGTCCGTAAGTTTTAAAAGTTCTTTAATATCATCTGTAATATTAACCATTCCAGATGTATCAATTGCTGTAGGAATTCCACGCTTTTTTAATTCACTAAAAAGTGTTATTAAAAATTTTGGTTGCAAAAGAGGTTCTCCACCTGTAACCGTAACCCCGCCACCAGAAGGCAAAATATAATTTTTATATCTTTCAATTTTATTTAATAATTCTTCTACTGAAATAACAGTACCTGCTTTATGATTCCAAGTATCTCTATTATGGCAATATTTGCATTTTAAGCTACAGCCCTGCATGAAGATAACAAACCTAATTCCTGGACCATCAACGGTTCCAAATGATTCTATAGAATGTATTTTTGCATATTTTGATTTATCAAATTTTTCCATGTATTACTCCTTTATTATATAAATTGTAATTTGTTTTTGTGATGTGTGAGGTGCGAGGTGTGCTTTTTAGGGCTAGGCTACGTAGGACTTACCATAATTTCACACTTCCCACATCCCACTTCTCACTTCCCATTCAAATTACAATTTTAAAACGAAACCATGATATTAGGTAATATCATGGTTTAATTGTTTGCTCAAATTAGATTCTATCTTGTATAGTTCTATGAATTACATCTAATTGTTGTTCCCTTGTAAGTTTTATAAAGTTAACTGCATATCCTGAAACCCTTATTGTAAGTTGAGGATAATTTTCTGGATGTTCCATAGCATCTTCTAATAATGCTCTATCAAATACGTTTACATTAATATGATGTCCAGAGTTTGCAAAGAATCCATCTAACATATTAACTAAGTTTTTAACTCTTATATCATCTTCTTTTCCAAGAGCTGCTGGTGTTATTGCAAATGTGTATGAAATTCCGTCTTCTGAATATTCATAAGGAAGTTTTGCAATTGTATTTAATACTGCAAGTGAACCATTTGTGTCTCTTCCATGTAGTGGGTTTGCACCTGGACCAAAAGGTTCTCCAGCTCTTCTTCCATCTGGTGTATTACCAGTATTTTTACCATATACAACATTTGATGTAATAGTTAAAATAGATAACGTATGTTTTGAATGTCTGTAAGTATGATGCTTTTGTAATTTATTTAAAAATACTTTTACTAAATCTACAGCTATTTGGTCAACTCTATCATCATCATTTCCGTATTTAGGGAAATCTCCTTCTACTTCGTAGTCAACAACTAAACCATCTTCATTTCTTATTGTTTTAACTTTTGCATATTTGATTGCAGAAAGTGAATCAGCAACTACAGAAAGTCCTGCAATACCACATGCCATTGTTCTTAATATATCTTCTTCTCTATCATGAAGAGCCATTTCTAATGCTTCATAAGAATATTTGTCATGCATATAATGAATAGCATTTAATGCTTTTATATAGATTTTTGCAACATAATCCATCATGTTATCAAATTTTTCCATTACTTCATCATAATCTAAATATTCTGATGTAATTCCTTCAAATTTTGGTGCAACTTGTTTACCAGATATTTCGTCTCTACCACCATTTATAGCATAAAGCAATGCTTTTGCAAGGTTTGCTCTTGCTCCAAAGAATTGCATTTGTTTACCGATTTTCATTGCAGATACACAACAAGCAATTCCATAATCATCTCCAAGAGTAACTCTCATTAAGTCATCATTTTCATATTGAATAGAAGATGTTTTTATAGATAATTTAGTAGCAAACTTTTTAAATCCTTCAGGTAATCTTGTAGACCAAAGAACTGTTAAGTTTGGTTCTGGAGCTGGTCCAAGTGTAGTTAATGTATGAAGAACCCTAAATGAATTTTTTGTAACTAAAGTTCTACCATCGATTCCCATACCACCAATGCTTTCTGTTACCCATACAGGGTCTCCACTAAATAGTGAGTTATATTCAGGAGCTCTTAAAAATCTTACTAGTCTTAATTTCATAACAAAATGATCCATTAATTCTTGAGCTTCTTCTTCTGTAATTAATCCTTCTTTTAAATCTCTTTCGAAGTAAACATCTAAGAAAGTAGAAGTTCTACCTAAACTCATTGCAGCACCGTTTTGATCTTTAATAGCACCTAAATATCCAAAATATAGCCATTGAACTGCTTCTTTTGCATTTTTTGCAGGAACTGAAATATCAAATCCATATTTTGCTGCCATTGCTTTTAAATCATTTAATGCTTTTATTTGATCAGAAACTTCTTCACGTTCACGAATAATGTCTTCAGTAAATTCATCAACATTAAGAATGTTTTGTTCTTCTTTCTTTTCTTCTATTAAGGCGTCAACACCATATAGGGCAACTCTTCTATAATCACCAATAATTCTTCCACGTCCGTATCCATCTGGAAGTCCTGTAATTAAATGAGAGCTTCTAGCTGCTCTAATATCTGGTGTATAAACACTAAATACACCATCATTATGTGTTTTTCTTAAATTATGATATATATAATCTGTTTCTGGATCTACTTTTAATCCATAGCTTTCTGCTGATTTTTCTACTATTCTTATACCTCCATTAGGCATAATAGCTCTTTTTAATGGAGCATCTGTTTGAAGACCAACGATTTGCTCTAAGTCTTTATCTATATATCCTGCGTCATAAGCATTTATTGCAGATGGAGTTTTTGTATCGGCATCTAAAACTCCTCCATTTTCTCTTTCTTTTTTGTAAAGTTCTAAAACTTCATCCCATAATTTTTTTGTTCTTTCTGTTGCACCTGCTAAAAAGCTGTCATCTCCTTCATAAGGTGTATAGTTTTTTTGGATAAAATCTCTTACATTGATTTCTTTTGTCCATTTTCCACCTTTAAAGTTTTTCCATTGTTCAAAATCCATATAAATTACCTCTCTTTCTACATCTATATTATATTATGATTAACAATAAAATTGCGCATTATACTTTTTTTCAAAATATTTTAGCGCCACACATTATAATAGCATAATTATAAAAAAATATCAATATTATAAGTGATAAAAAATAAAAAAACAAAAAAATATATTAAAATATGTTTTATATGAAAATTTTATGATATACTAATTTAAAATGTAATATTTTAAGGAGAACAAAATGAAACGAAAAAAGAAGAATCAATTAAAATTTTTGAGAAACATTTGCATAGGGATAATTTCTTTGTTAATTGTTGCATTCATAATAAATACGGCTCCACGGGTATAAAAGAGATACGGTTAGTGATGCAGTTAGTTTGATAATAAATGAAACAGATAAAACGGAAGAATTAAAGCATAATATATACATTAACGAAAAAGGAACAGTATACATTTCAGAAGATGATGTAAGAAACTTGTTTGACAACACACTTTATTATGATGAAGAGTACAACCAAATAATAACTACTTCAGATACAAAAGTAGCAAATATAGAAATTAATAATAATCAGATGATAATAAATAGTTCAACTGTTGGTATGTTAGATTCTCTTATAAAAATAGATAACAACATTTACTTACCAATATCAGATATGGAATTAGTATATAATATAAAGGTTGATTACATAGAAAGCACAAATGTTGTTGTAATTGACGAATTAAGTAAAGGAATGATAAGCGCAATGGTTGCAGAAGATACAAGCATTAAATATAAACCAAGAGCATTATCTAAAAATATAGGTGAAGTAAAGCAAGGAGAAACTGTAAGTTGTTTCTATACAACCAGTAAAGGTTGGAGACAAATAAGAACAAAGGAGCGGCGTACTTGGATACATCAAAGCTAACAAACTTACAGATGAGTACATAGTAAGGCAAGATATGGCAAAAAGAGAAGAGGCAAAAGAAATTTCTTTAGTAGATTATGAAACAGGTATTTTTGAAATACAAAAGAACCAAGAGATTCAAAAAGTGATTATAAAGCAAATGTATGAAATAAATGATAGCAATATAGAAATAAAAGAAGATATAAAAAATGTAGGAGAAAATGATAAATTATGGGCAACATTTAGTGACATACCAGATAGTAATATAGGAGAAACAATAGCCGATTATAACACTAGAACAGAATTAATAGACGAAATAGTAGATAAAGTAATTGAAAATAATATAAATGGAGTTTGTATTGATTTAAGTAATGTAACAGATACAAATTTGATAAAAAGGTTTATAATTGAGCTTACTCCAAAATTAAGAGAGATAGGTGTAAGTACAAGTTTAGTTATAAATGAAGGTATAAATCAAGAAGATTATAAAAATATAGTAGATTATATAGTAAAATAGGAGGAAGCAAATGATAAATTTAAAAAGAAAGAAGTCATTAATTTTAATAGGAATAATAGCTGTCTTATTATTAATAATAATTGGTACATTAATATGGTACTTTGTATCAATATCTTCAGTAAGTAAAAATGAAGAAGAAATAGAAGTTGTTATTCCATTAGGAAGCGGAACAAGCAAAATTGCAAGTGTTTTAAAAGAAAATAATTTAATTAAAAGTGAAACAGCATTTAAAATATATGTAAAATTAAATAATGTATCAGATTTTCAAGCAGGAACATATTATTTAAAACAAAGTATGAGTGTAAAAGAAATTACAAATATGCTAAAGACGGGTATTATGTATGACCCAAACGAAATGACACTTACTTATATAGAAGGAAAAAATATTAAATGGCTTGCAGAATTAATTGAACAAAAAACTAACAATACAGCTGAAGATGTTTATGCATTACTAGATGATGAAGAATATATAGATAGCTTAATTGATAAGTATTGGTTTTTAACAGAAGATATAAAAAATCCAGACATATATTACCCATTAGAAGGATATCTATTCCCAGATACATATGCTTTGCAAAATAAAGATGTAAAAGTGCCTGAAATTTTTGAAAAGATGTTAGATAGAATGGAAGAAATACTTAATAATTACAGAGAAGATATAGAAAATAGTGAGTATAGCATACACGAAATCTTAACGGTTGCGTCAATTATAGAACTAGAAACAACGCATGATGAGGACCGTAAGAATGTAGCTAGTGTAATATATAACAGATTAAATAATAATATGGCAATTCAAAGTGACCCAACAACATATTATGCATTTAATATTAATATAGGGGAAAGAGATTTATATCAAAAAGAAATTGAGACATATAATCCATACAACACAAGAGGGCCAAACATGGAAGGGAAAATACCAGTTGGTCCAATGTCTTCGGTAGGAAGAAGTAGCATAGAAGCAGCATTATATCCAAATAATACGGATTATTTATTTTTCGTATCAGATAAAAACAACAAATTATATTTTACAA
The DNA here is from genome assembly GCA_944391865.1 of uncultured Clostridia bacterium. GTDB lineage: Bacteria > Bacillota > Clostridia > TANB77 > CAG-508 > CAG-452. The sequence goes on along the minus strand of CALXVD010000036.1, from coordinate 3,258 downwards.
GAACAAACGATGAGCATAATCAAATAATAAATGAACTAAGGTCAGAAGGGCTTTGGTTAGAATATGAATAAAAGTTACATAAAATCAAGAAAAACAGTGCGACTGTATATTACAAAAAACGACATCGAAGAATAGAATTATAAAAAAGTTAAAAAAAATATTGACAATTCATATAAATAAGTAGTATAATCATTTTTGCCAGTTGAAAATGCAGATGTGGCGGAACTGGCAGACGCACAGGACTTAAAATCCTGCGGTGGTTAAACACCGTGCCGGTTCGATTCCGGCCATCTGCACCAATGACGTATCTGTTCGAACTAAATTGAATAGATAGATACAAAATCAATCAGAAAATAAATCTGGTTGATTTTTTTGTTGTCTATAACCAATATTAAAATCATCCAAACGAAAGGATGGTGTAAGAAAATGAAGATAATTAAGCAAGAATTACAATTTGAGAAATCTCTAAAACAGCGAATTGAATTTATATGTGAGTTTTCAAAAGTTACTCCTACTTTTATAAATGGTAGTATTAGAAAATTAGAAAAAACTAACCTTACATATATTGAACCACATAAAGTCATTATTAAAAATATTACTTTTTTAATTTTTAATTATTCAAATGATGTATATATTTCAAACTTGACTAAAAAGATTAAATTATCAGAATTAGAAGAATATTTGAAAAATATCTAACTGTAAATAATTGACATTTCTTTAAAACGTGATATAATATAGACAATTGATTATGTATAGTTGTGCGTGAAGAACTATACAATTACGAGTACTTTGAAAATTTTATATTATATTACAATTATGTTTATGTTGTATTTTTATAATACTTTACAATAAAGAGATTTTAAGAGATGTCAGCTGTACTCGTGTACTATGATGTCTCTTTTTTGTTAGGAGTTTTGAAAATTGAGTGATGAAAAGAAAAAATGTGGATTATATATGAGAGTATCAACAGAAGACCAAGCTCGTGAAGGTTTTAGTTTACCAGAGCAAAGAGAAAGATTAGAAACTTTTTGTAAGTTTAAAGGTTATGAAATAGTAGACTATTATGAAGATGCTGGAATAAGTGCAAAAACTGGTAATTATAGACCAGAGTTTGAGAGACTAAAAGCTGATATAAAAGCTAAAAAAATAAATACTATTATTGCTTTAAAATTAGATAGAATAACAAGAAGTATTTATGATTGGGAAAACTTAATGACATTTTTAGATGAAAATAGTGCTTATTTAGACTGTGTTAATGATGAGATAAACACAACAAGTGCAAATGGTAAAATGATTTCAAGACTTTTAATGAGTGTAAGTCAAAATGAAATTGAGAGAACAAGTGAAAGAACAAAGATAGGTTTAGCAGGTGCAATAAAGTCAGGACATATTCCTCACATTGCCCCACTAGGATATAAACACAAAGATAAAAAATTAGTAATTGATTATTCTACCAAAGATATTGTAGTTAGAATATTTGATTTATATTATAACGGTTATTCTTATCAAAAAATAAGTAATTTATTTAACGATGAAAAAGTATTAGGAAAAGAAAATTGGAGAGATTCCACTATTGTTAATATTCTTGAAAATGAGATATATAAAGGAGATTTTGTTCACGGCAAAAGGACAAAACACCCTACCTATTATGAAAATGTAGTAGAGCCTATTATATCTAAAGAAATGTGGGAAGATTGTCAAGTACAAAAAAAGAAAAATTCAAGAAGTTATAAAAGAACATTGACATATTTATATTTACAAAAATTAAAATGTCCTAAATGTGGCAGGATTTTAGGAGGAAAAGCAACTACAAAGAAAAACGGTAATACCTACTTTTACTACTATTGCAATGACTGTAAAATCGAATTTAAAGAAAAAGTTATAAATGATTATTTTAGTCAATTTATTAGTGAGTTAGTAGAATATGATTCTGTTGTAAATCAATTCTTTTTGCCTATGATAAAGCAAAAATTTGATGAACCTAAGGAACAATTAGAAAAAGAAATAAATGAACAGAAAAATAAACTTGAAAGAATTAAAAAAGCCTATATCAATGGAGTTTTTGAGTTAAAAGAATATAATGAAGAAAAGAAAATAGTTGAGAAAGCAATTAGTGAGTTAGAAAGTAAATTAGATACTACTGACTGCGTAGAAGAATTAAGATTTACACCAAAAGATATTTTACTAAAAAGGGATATTGATTTTATAAACAAAATAAAACTAGATAAAGAGTATCAAGAAAGAATTAAAATTTGGAAAGATTATACTAGACAAGAGCAAGCAGATTTAATAATGAAATATGTTGATGATATAGAACTTACTTTAGTTGGTAATGAAGTAGTTGTCAATCAAATTAACTTTAGAGAATCAATTTGTAAACCTTGTCAAGAACTATTTGATAAAGGTTATATAGATACTACAAAGCCTGCAATATTTGGTAATGTACTTGGTAATATTAGATTTAGTAACTACCTACCTGAAAAAGAGGTTAGTGAAATTATTATGAGATTAAAACAATACTATGATGTAAGTTATACTGAAGCAACATACTACGTAGATAAACAAGTATTCTATTTCAATTTCAAGGAAGATAACTCTGCTATTGTTAGGGTATTTCCTTTAAAAGATTATTACAAACTAGATCCAGATAATAAAATGGATACTTATGAATTTGGAATAATTTATATTCGTGAAGAAGATAAATTCCAAATGCAAGAAATTGATACAGCATTTGATTATATACCAGATGAAACAAATGATAGTGTACTTTATATGAAAGAACCTAAACCTATTTCAGTAGGTGTAAAGCCAGTAAAATTCTGCGAAGAAGATACAGAATAATTGTTGCAACTATTACTTATATATTTTCTTTGTTGCAACAATCAAATTAACGTGGCACGTTTTGTTTTTACGAAGTAAAAATGAAAGTGGCAATAGTTAATTTGGCTAAAATTTATCTTGAGAAGATAAATTTTATTGCCTCGCAGAGCCCCCGAGTTGTGTTAGTATGACACAACTCATAGGGGGTTAGGACTTATGACAAAGTCAAAGTCCTGTGCTTCGAAGAAAATTCAAGGAGGTGGTTTTATTGGAGCAAGAATTAGCATATTCTTTTCACTTGGGCAGTGATAAAAATAAAACAGTAAAAGCAAAAGCAATTGCAAAAAATAATCCATCTAGTGAAACTTCATTTTCAAATAATGGAATACAAAATGCTACACAGTTATCAAAAGTAAATAAGCATAATTTAAGAGATTA
>CALXVD010000035.1 GCA_944391865.1 uncultured Clostridia bacterium | reverse complement strand
ATGAGACAAATTCAATTTGTTAAATTATTAATTGATTATGTTATAAAGAATGGAACAATTGATATGATTGCATTAACAGAAGATCCATTTAGAGCTGTAGGGGAAGTTGGAGAGCTATTTGAAGATAAATATAGTACATTTATGGAAATAAGAAAAGATATAGAAAGTATAAATGAGAATGCTAAAGAGTTAGCATAGATAAGGTAAAATTGGGGGCAATAATGAATAATCTAAGTTTAACAGCATGCAGTATATGGATAAGGGAAAAAAATCCTGGTAAAAATAATACTGTAAATATAGTAAATTTAAATAAAAAAATTAAGGGGAAAAAAAAGGAATATGATGATTTCTTTGAATTATTAAAAGATTTTTGCCAAAAATATAGTAGGAAATTTGTTTTAAACGATTCTGAACAAAAAATGTTTAAAGTAGAGACAGAGAACATTAATATAGAAGAAAATGAAAAATTCAGATATACATATATTGATATCAATTCTGGAGGATATGGAATTGAAGCTAATATTGTAAATACAAAAACCAATAAGATTTTATACACTAGAAAAAAAGAACATGCTGAGACTATACATTTTAGGGTGTTTTTTGCTGTGCCAAAGGATGATAATACATGTAAAGGTATTATTATATTTCAAAATATTGGACAATATGGAATAAAAACTATAACTACAGACTATTTTAAAAAATTTATAAATGAAGAATTGAACTTATATACTACCACGGGGAATATCTGCCCTCAAGTTTTTGTTAAAAAATTATTAGATAATGATGGACTGATGAAAATCATATACACAAGAAATAATGTTTCAAATGACAAAGCTGATACAGAAACTATGGGATATGGTAAAGAAGAAAGAATAATAGCTGGTTTTTCGAATGTTAAAAAGTGGAAGGAAATGATTTCTGGATATTTCAATGGTACTAATAGAGTATATGAATTTGAGAATATAGATTATAGTGGAGTAAAATTTGTTACATCTATATACGGAAGAACAAGGACTATAAATATAAATAATATAAATAATTTAAGTATTATTGAAGGCATTCCGGATGAAGTAACAAACAGTTTTGGAGATATAGATGATCAAAAACTAAAAGAGCATTTTATTAAAGTTACTAAAGAATATTTAGAACATATGGTTTATAACAAAATATAAGAGGTGAATTATGAAATTATATATAGCTTTCTCTTTGATTATATTAAGTTTAGTTATATTATTTATTTATGGAATAAAGAGAAATAATAATTTTATTAATATATTTAAAATAGTAACAGATCATTTCAAAATATTTAATGGAGCTAAAAAACATATAATAGTACTTTACTTTGTTCCCATACTTACTTCAATAGGTATATCAGTATTACATACATTTTCTGATTCTATGGTTGAAGCTATAATGGTTGTTATTTCAGTTGTAATATCAGCATTATTATCATTTCAGGGAGGAATACTTAATATAGAGTCAAATAAAAATGAAGAAAGAAAAAAAGTAATATTAGAAGAAACAAATGCTTCGATAAATTTTACAGTTCTTATTAATATTATTTTAGTGTTTTTCATGTTGATTTATGTGGCAATAAATAATAGTATTTTTAGAATAATTTTTACAGCTATTATTTCTTATATATTATTAATTACTTTTTTAACAATAATGATTATTATTAAAAGAATAAGAATATTGTTTAAACAAGATGATTAAAAACTAAATAAATATGAAAGACGTTTTTTTCTGAAGCTATGGCATGAGAGAATTATTTTTATAATAGATTATACAATAAAAAAACTTTTTTGGAAACAAATCATAATAAATTTAATAAAAACTTTCTTTTTTGGAAATAATATGATATAATAATATTATAATCTAAAAAGGAGAGTTTTTATTATGTTAGGAGATAAAATTAAATTATATAGAGAAAATAAAAAAATGACTCAAAATGAAATTGCTAATATACTTGATGTAAGTCCAGCAACAGTTTCAAAATATGAGTCGGGTGCTTTAGAACCAAATATTGAGGCTTTAAAAAGATTAGCCGAATTGTTTGAAATATCAATTGATGAGTTATTAAATGATGAAGAAGATAAATTTGATATTTCAAAAATAAATGTATTAGATATACTTAGAGAACAAAAAGAAATGAAAATAAAAGGAAATTTATATCATCGAACTCAGGTTTCATTTGCATATAATACAAATCACATTGAAGGAAGTACATTAACTGAAGAACAAACTAGATATATTTTTGAAACAAATACTATTTTATTTGAAGGTGATACAATTGCAAAAGTAGATGATATATTAGAAACAGCTAATCACTTTAAATTAGTTGATTATATGTTAGATGTGGCAGATAAAAAACTAACAGAAAAGTTGATAAAAGAATTTCATAAGATTTTAAAAAATGGCACTTCAGATAGTAGAGTAGAGTGGTTTAATGTAGGAGAATATAAGCAAAGAGCTAATACAATAGGAAGTGGTATTAAGACAACATCACCCAATAATGTTGAAAAAGATATGTCAAAACTAATGGATTGGTATAATTCACTTAAACAAGTAACTATGAAAGAAATAATTGAATTTCATTATAGATTTGAGAGTATACATCCATTTCAAGACGGTAATGGTAGAATAGGAAGAATTATTATGTTTAAGGAATGTTTAAAAAATAATATTATTCCATTCATTATACAAGATGCAGATAAATTATTTTATTATAGAGGATTGAAAGAATACAAAAGTGAAAAAGGATATTTGATTGATACATGTTTAAATGCACAAGACCAGTATATTAAAATGATAGTGTATTATTTGAAATGATGATAATTGGAGGAAAAAATGCAGATAATTTACGGAAAGAAATTTGAAGAATTAAAAGAAAAAATAAATATTTTATTAATTACCGCTGCAGACTGTGAGAGAGATGAAGTCAATAATGAATTAACACCATTACAGGAAGAAAAGGATATATTAGAGTATAGAAATGATGAATATGAGTACTTTATAGGAAGATTTGGAAAATATAATGTTGTACATGTAAAAACTGATGAGGGTAACTTAGGAGCTAATTCTAGTTTATTAACTATGTATAAAACATTATCAATTTGGACTAATATAAAATTAGCTATTGTAATCGGAATTGCATGTGGCAAAGAAAATGGAAGACAGGAGATTGGAGATGTTTTAATATCGGAGAGAGTATTTTATTACGAAAAATGTAAAATGCTTGAAAGAGATAATGAGATTTATTTTGATAAAATAATTGGAGATTATTTATTAAAAGCTAGTAGAAAGCTTTATCAAATATTTGAAAACAATGACGGCTGGAATTACGAACTAAGTTACAAAGAAAATAAAAAAAGAAAGGTTCAAATACATAAAGGGACTATTTTTTCTGGTGAAAAAATAATTGCTTCATCAAAAGCTCAAGAAATAATATCAAAACTAAATCCAGGCACAGGTATAGGATTTGATATGGAAGGTGCTGGGATAGCATATGCTTGTTCAAATTTAAAGTTTGAAAATTGGATTATAATAAAGGGAATTTCAGATTTTGGTAAAGATACCAATATAAGAGATAATAATAGAAAAAAAGCTATAAGATCAGTAGTTTCATTCTGTAAATATAAATTTGAACAAGAGGACATATTTAGTAATATATTGCAAAATGCAGATGAATTCGAAGGTATTGATATTAATGAAGTTGAAAAAACAAAAATGATTTTAAATGTTGAAGTTAATAAAAATTACATATCTAGAAAAATAATACAAAAAAGCAAGATGTCATTTTTTTATGAAGATAATGAAATAACACTTTATGATGCTATAACTAAATATCATAATAAAATTGTTCTTTTAAGCGATGCAGGGGCAGGAAAGACAGAGGAAGCAAAAAAATTAGTCAATGATATATTAGAAAATGATAAATCTTATATAGCTTTTTATAAAAACTTAAATACATATACTGATAAAAAAATAGTAGAATTAATTCCACAAGAACTTAATCAAATTGATTTATCAAATATTATATTTGTGTTTGACGGATTTGATGAAATTGCAAATAATAACAAGAAGGGATTTGTTAAGAACCTATTAGAATTTTGTGAAGACAATCCTAAAGCTAAAATTGTTGTAACATGCCGAAGAAATTTTTATGAAAGTTCTGGAGAAAACTATAAAGGCACATTGAAAGGATTTGAAGAATATGTATTAACTAATATTACAGAAAAAGAAATAAAAGAGAATCTATTGAACAATAAAATAGATTTAGATGCTTTTTACAATGAAATATCAAAAAATAATTTAGAATTTTTATTAGATAATCCATTTTATTTAAATGAACTAATTAGTTTCTTTATTAAGGAAAGAAAAATACCTACAAAAGAAATCTTACTAGATAAGATTATAGAAAAGAGCTTTACACTGGATAAAAATAAGTATGATACAGATTCGGTGAAATTAAGAAGTTTGCTTGAGAATATAGCATTATCATTAGAACTATTAGGTAGAAATTATTTAAGTGAAGAAGAATATTATGATCTAATAGAAAATGAAAATGATAGAAATTTATTACAATGTAGTAGTATATGGCAGAAAAAAGATGATAATAATTGGGGATTCAAACATAATAATTTTGGAGAATATTTGGCATCTCAAAAAATAAAGAAATATAAAATTGACAAAATTAAAAAAATGGTTTGTTATAAAAATGTGGATAATAAAATTAATCCATCATGGGTAAATACGTTAACATTCTTAGTTAATAATGAAAAGAATCAAGATTTAATAAAATGGATTTTAGAATGTATGCCAGAATTCTTTATTCACATTGAAGATGGAAATATTGACTTGGCAACCAAACAAAAACTATTTTGGAATCTTTTTGAACAGTTTAAACTAAAGAAAATGTGGTTAGAATATAACATATATAAAACTGATAATTTAATCACGAGTAAAGAGGATATAGATAGATTACTTAGTGAAATAAAAGAAAACTTTCATTATACATCAGTAGGAAATGCATTACATATTATAAAAAATGTTAGAAATCTTTATGGAAAAGAAAAAGAGATAAAAGATACTTTGGCCAATATAAGCATTGATAATAACTATACAAAATATAACAAGTCTATAGCAATAGAAATACTATCAGAAAGAAAATTGATTAGTTTTGATGAATTTATACAAATTGTTGAAAAAAATAAAGAAATAGAATCATCTAATTTAAGAAAGAGTTATTTTTATTGCTGTAATACTATGAATATAGTTGATGAATCCATAGATTTATTGTTAGATAGATTTGAGATAGAATCTTCAGGAATGAAAGTGAGTTGGTCAGAAGATGATTCAGATAATATTTATTATTGGAATGAACATAAAGAATACGAAAAAATATTTTCCAATATTAAAAATAAAGAAACTATAGAAATAATTATTGATTTTTTTGAAAGCAAAAAACTATATGATAGAGAAGAAAATTATCACATATTAAAAAATTTTATTACATCCATAGATAAAATTTATAAAGAATCTGATCAATTTGTAGATATATGTATAAAACTATATAATTCCTATGAAAAAGACTACAATTATAAATGTATGAATTATATTATAGAGGCTATAAAAAATAGAAAACTAATATTAAATTTCTTCAAAAAATATATGAAAAACAGTACAAATAAATCATTACTTCAGTATGAAAAGATAATTGATGATGAATGCATAGAGTATTATTATGAAGAATACTTAAAAGGAGAATATAGTGACGAGGAAACAAAGTATATTTTGAGGTTTTCCGATAAAAAATTATCAAATTATGATAAATTGAAAAAAGCATATGAAGAAAAAACTGGAGATATAATTAAAGAAAATACTGTAATAGATTATGATAAAATTCAAGTAGATAGTACAAAATATTTTATTAATAAACTATTTAATAAAGAAGATTTTATTAAATTTATAACTGAATTTGAAGAAGAGTTTAAACAGAAATATGACTGTACACAAATATTGGTTAAGAATCTTTTTGAATACAAGCATAGAGCTTTAACTAATGAAAATAATAAATATTACTACTTATGTAATTTTTTAATAATGCATTTAAAAGAAGAAGAAAAGATAAATACAGACAAAATAAAAAATTGGAACTGGGATATAGTTATATTAGGTGAAGTATATGAAATTTTAAAAAATGAGAAAGATAATCAATTGTTGTCTATGCAACAAAAAGAAAGTATTATAGAAATCTGTAATAAACTATTACCAGAAGTTAATTATAGAGAAGCAATTAAATATTCAGATAATAATTCATTTTCAGTAAATTGGTTAAGTATTTATTTACATTATTTTAGATATAAATTTAATATAAAATATCCAGAAGATATATTACTAGATATGCTGGAGTTTGATTGGCAAATAGATGGAGAATATGTAGGAATAAACTACATTATAGATAATGTAAATCCTTTGAAAATAAGAGATAGAATAATTCAAAATTTAAATGAGATGAAAATTAGGGCTAATGTATTGATAAATCATATAAAATATTGTATAGAAAACGATATTAATGATTGTATGGATTCAGTTGGACAATACTTTTTAAAAGATTTGGATTACTTTGAGGAAAGAAAAGTTTGTACAGAATATTTACTTAAGTATTTAGATGTGGAAGAATTTATAACTAAATATGTTGATTCAAAAGAAATAACAGTCCAAAAAGAAATATTAAGTTATATTTCTGAATCTGAAAAAGAAAAGATATATAATTGGATATTAGAAAAAAATGAAAAATGTGAGGAAACAGAAGATAAGATGTTTTTTGCCCAGCAATTAATATACATAAATAAAAAAGAAGGAATTGAATATTATTATAATTGGGCAAAAGATAATATGTGTTCGTATGAAAGTAAGATATCTTATAATGATATTAATGATGCAATTTCTAGAATAGACTCAATAGAAATGTTAGACAATCTAATTGAATTATTAAGTATTACATTGGATAAAGACTTTAAAGATAAAAGTTTTAATGGGTTATATAATAATTTAAGTAAAGCAATAAAAAATATTGGGTCGAAAAATAGCGACAGTTTTATTTATACTAAAAGTAAATTATTAGAATTATTTGACAAAAAAAATAAATATGAGGATATAGGTAAAATTCAGTACTTAATTGAAGAAATTGAATATAACTATATAGGAACATTACAGAATGATGAAAGTATAGATAGTATTAAAAGTTTATTAGATATATAGAATTAAGCGTGAAGTATATAATTATTATATTTCACGCTTTCTTTCTCTTATGAGTTCATACATCCACAAATCAACTGCATTCCATCACAGAAACCATTCCTATAATACTTTTCATTCCAATAAACAATATAATCTAAAAAGCTAGAATTAAGCAATTCAAGTTGTTTTTCCACAAATTTTCTATTCTGTTTAGGAATATTATTTAAAATCTTTTCAGAAATTTCATCAAATTTAACAGTATGCTTTCTATCTTCTTCATTAACAAAAGCAAGATCTGATTCCTCTCTAAAATCTAACCAATCTTTTAAAATATCATCATTAACTTCTCTAAAATTATTCATAATCTAAATCCTCCAAAATTAAAATTTTTATCAATAAAATATCCTTTACAAGAGCCTAAACTCTAAGAACAAATGTACTACACCAGTTGGGTAAAAATTGGGTAAAAGCTTCTCCAAAAATTACCTAAAAATGCACAAATGTTCTATAAATAAAAACTCTTATAAATACTGAAATACCAACAAAAACTCTAATTTTCACAAACTTACAAAAAGTGGTCAGGTCTCGCTCATAACCCGAAGGTACAAAAATTAAACCTTATATGATAATGCTAAATAAAATAAATTATATTTAGAAAAAATGTAAAAATGTAGTCCTTAATTTATACATCAGTAATTTTATATAAACATTCTGTAACATAATCAAAACATGCTAAAGAGCATAAATATAGGAAATTTGGTAGAAAAATATCAAAAAATGAAAAATAAAAAGTATTAGTACCAATAAGATGTAATTTTTTGTAAAAAAAGTGATGATTATATTGAAAAAAGAGGAATTTTGTGATATAAAATATACGAAAAATAGATAGTATGAAGCTGATTAGGAAAATTAAAATATGAAAAAAACAGAATTGTAATATTAAATAAGAAACTATTTGTTATACAAAAAATTATATAAATTCTAAAGAATTGAAGAAGAAGCAAAAAGTGTAAAAAATTACTTTGCACAATCTAGAAAAATGGAGGTACTAGATATGGAAAATTACGAAAAAGTAAAGAAACTAGCAGAAAAAGCAGGTATTAGTCAAGGAAAACTTAATAATGAATTTATATTTACATTACAAATGGTAGACTATTTTTATTACAATAAAAATATTGGTGAACAAGATATTAGAGAAAATTTTGTAGATGGAACTTCTGATGGAGGAATTGATTACATATTTAATAACGATGATACAATGTATTTAGTACAAGGAAAATCTTCAACTAATTTATCCTATGAAGAAATAAGAAATGTTTTCCATAAAATGGATACAACAGTAAATAATTTTGAAAAAGGAAAATATGATACATATAGTGATAAGCTAAAATCTACATTTTTAAATGCTTATGATGACTTATCTGAAAGTAAAAATATTACATTAGTGTTATTTACGAATACTATTTTTACAGATGAATTACGAAGTAAAGTAGATGAATTAAAAAAGGAAGATTTTTTAAGCAATTATACAATAGAAATATATGATGCAAAAGATATTGAATTCAAAAGGCTAACAGCATTACAAGATAAAGAATTTATTAGTCAAGATTCTATTGAATTAGCAGAAACTAGAAATGTATTAAAATATGGGGAAAATGGAATAATTGTAAATATAAAAGCCTCATCTTTAAAAAAGTTATATACGAAACATTCTAATAATGGATTGTTTAGTTATAATTTAAGAGAACATATTACACAGAAAAATGTTGATACTGGAATTGAGAAAACTATAAAAAGTGAAAAAGATAATTTCTGGTTTTATAATAATGGAATTACTATTGGTTGTGAGGACTTTAATATAGATGGATATATGTTAAAATTATATAATTTTTCAATAATAAATGGTGCTCAAACAACTACCAAAATAGGGGAGTCTAAATTAATTGATAAAGAATATGATTTTGATGTTGTATGTAAAGTAGTAAAAGCTAAGAGAAGTCTTAATCAAGAAAGTGATTTTATAATGAAAATATCAGAAGCATCAAATTCTCAAAAGCCAATAAAAGCAAGAGATTTAAAAGCAAATGCAAGAGAACAAAAAATGCTACAATTAAAATGTACTGAAAATAAATATCCTTTAGCAATAGAAATAAAAAGAGGAGTAAAACCAAAGAACTATTTTAAAGTTGAGAAATGGCAGAGAATTACAAATGAATATATAGGACAATTAATATTAGGTTGTATTTTACAAAGACCAGGAAGTGCAAGAAGTGGAAAAATAACAATTTTTACGTCAGAAAAATTATATAATCAGATTTATAAGAACAGAAAACAAGATTGTGATATATTATATGAACTTGTTAATATAGCGAATAAATATGAAGAATTTAAAAATAGATATGCAAATGATGTTGAAGATGTTGATTTAATTGCTGCTTGTAAAAATGGTAAGTTTACGACCTTAGCAATTGTATTTTATTTGTATAAAAGGTTTAATGGAATAGTATCTAATTATTTAGATGAAAAATTAACAGAAGATAATATAGAAAATACTAAATTAACATTAAATTATAAAGGAGATGACTATGAAAAAAAATTAGATGACTTATTTAAATTTATCATAAAAAAATTAAGTGATGTTTATGAAAAAAGAAAAGAAAGTTTAAAATTAACAAGTTATTCTAATTTTTTTAAAACAGATAAAACATATCAAGAAATTATTTTAAAAGAAATTGACAGATCATTAGATGACGAATGGGATAAGGAAAAGTTACAATCATTTATGAGTATATTTAATGATGATCAGGAATAATTTATTAAGAAATATTTATGCAAAAAAACATTTGTAGATTTGAAGTACAAATAACAGTGATAGTTCCTACAAAATTATAATTTTGTAGGAACTTATTGCATCAAATACATGCTTTTTACATGAAAGTTATTTTTGAAAACAACTACAAGAAATATGAAGAAACAGTAAAATAAGTATCAAAGAATATGTAGATTTTTTTATAAAGGACATATGTAACAAGGTTAGATTTCTTATACGAATTCAATTAACTAAAGTGATATTAAAAAACCTGCTTCACATGACGAATACGAGGAATATGATTACTAATAAACACCTCAATCACATCCACACGAACGAAAAAATGATGAAGATTAAGATTATGGCTATATAAATAATATTGACAAGCTTTAAATAAATGTTTTTGCTTATTTTTATCAACAGCATCAATAGGAGAACCATATTTAAAGCTTGTCCTAGTTTTCACCTCAATAAAAACCAACTCATTTTTTAAAGTATCCTTAGCAATAATATCAATTTCACCCTGATAGCAAGAAAAATTTCGTTCAATAATAATATAATTCAATTTTTTTAAATATTCACAAGCCAAGTATTCACCAAATTTTCCAGTTACTTGTTTAAAATACATATATAACCACCTGCAACTTTCTTTATATAACCATCCAACTCTAATAAAAATAAATCATTTGAAATTTGAGAAATAGGTTTAGAAGTTTTCTTACAAAGTTCATTAATAGATATAGGTTCTAGTGTTATTAAGTCATAAATATATGCTAATTTAGGATTTTTTAATTCTTTTCTATTTTGCGTATTTAAAGATGATAAGTTATTACTAGAATGAAGAGTAGAAGGAATGGAAGAATTAAATTTAAGAGAGTGAGCTAACGTTCTATCTACAGAAGAATGAATATTAGAAGATTTCACAAAGCCTGAGGATTTCTTAGAACTTTCAAAAATCTCAAAATCAACATCTAGAGAATCCAAATCTAATTTTTGAATAGCATTCAATTTTCTAGAAAATTTCTTTAAAGACTTAAACTCCTGAAGAATATCTTCAGTACAATCAACTAGAATAGCACCATTTTTGATTAATCTATTGGTACCAGTTCCATGAGAATTCCAGATTTCATGTGGTAATGCAAAAACCTTTCTATCCTGCGAAATAGCTAATTTTGCAGTTACACTTGTACCACTTCTATGAACAGCTTCTATCACTAGAATACCTAAAGATAATCCGCTAACAATACGATTTCTTTCTAAAAAATATTTGGATTGGCATTTTGTATCAGGAGGATATTCGCTAATAATTAATCCACCAAAATCTAAAATTTTTTTATATAATTCTTTATTTTCAGAAGGAAAAATATGATTGAATCCATTTCCAAGAACAGCAATTGTTTTACCAAGTTGATTATAAGAATATAAATGAGCAGTTGTATCAATACCGTTCCGCTAATCCACTAATAATAGTAATGCCGCAATTGAGATAGTTCATAAGAAAATTTCTGTGCCAAAAGTCTACCATTTTTTGTACATTTACGAGAACCAATGATTGCAATAATCGGGTTGTTTAATAAATCCATATTTCCTTCTAAATATAAAGTTTGTGGCGGCTTAGGTATGTTTTTTAATTGTTTAGGATATCGTTTTTCATCTATTTTGATTTTTTTTATAAAATCACTCCTTTATTGTAAAATTATTATTTCTAAGAATAAAGCAATATTGAATATTCTAAAAATGCCAATATTCTAAATATTCCCAATGTTCTAAATTTACCTTATATGCAAATACAACATGTTATTATCGACACCAATATTTCCTATCTAAACTCCTATATTGTATAGCTTCTGCCAAATGATGTGTTTGGATATTGTTAGAATTATCTAAATCTGCAATGGTTCTAGCCACTTTCAAAATTCTACTATAAGCTCTAGCACTAAGGCCAAGTTGATTGAAAGCAGTCTCTAAAATTTGTTTACTTTTAGAAGAAAGTTTACAATATTTAGAAATTAATTTGGGAGTTAGTTCCGAATTCGAAAAAATGTGATGTTCTTTATAACGATTTATTTGAATATTTCGAGCAATATTTACTCTTTTTCTGATTTCATCAGAAGATTCTGAAGGAGAATCATTTCCTAATTTTTGATAATTTACACTTTCTACTTCTATATGAATATCAATCCTATCTAAAAGTGGACCACTAATTTTGTGAATATATTTTTGAATTTGATCTTCACGACAGGTACATTGTTTTTCTTTTGATCCATAATATCCACAAGGACATGGATTCATACTAGCAATAAACATGAAATTGCAAGGATAGGTGGTTGAAAAATCAACACGACTAATGGTTACGGTTTTATCTTCTAAAGGTCCTCGTAAGACCTCTAATGTAGATTTATTAAATTCAGGTAATTCATCGAGAAATAAAACACCAAAATGTGCCAAACTAATTTCACCAGGTTTCGGAATCCTTCCACCTCCTACTAAAGAAGTTTCTGTAATCGTATGATGAGGACTTCTAAAAGGTCTTTTGAAAATGAAGGGTACATCTTCAGATAATAAGCCAGAAATGCTGTGAATTTTTGTGATTTCTAAGGCTTCATCAAAAGTTAAATCAGGTAAAATGGATGGAAGTCTACGAGCTAGCATGGTTTTTCCAGAACCAGGACTACCGATTAAAAGGCAATTGTGTCCACCTGCTGCTGATATTTCTAAAGCACGTTTAACATTTTCTTGTCCTTTTACCTCTGAAAAATCGAATTCATAAGTGGTGTTTGTATTAGAAATAAAATGTGATGTTGGTTCAGGAGAAATGAGAAATTGACCATTGAGATAATCAATGATTTCGTTTAGATTAGAAACAGGTATGATTTCAAGTCCATCAATAATTGAGGCTTCTTTAGCATTTGTTATGGGTAAAAGAATACGTTTCATTCCTAAACGTTTGGCTTCTATACAAATAGGTAAAATGCCTTTGATAGGACAAATAAAGCCATCTAATGAAAGTTCACCGACCAGAATGGTATTTGCTAAATCTGCATTATAAATATATCCATTTGCAATTAAAATGCCAACTGCAATTGGTAAATCAAAAATAGATCCTTCTTTTTTGGTATTAGCAGGCGCAAGATTTACAACAATTTTTCTACTTAAAAATTCAGATGTGGAATTTTTTATAGCTGTTTTTACTCTTTCTTTTGCCTCTCGAATGCTAGTATCTGGCAAGCCGACAATTTCAAAAGAAGGCATACCAGCAGATATGTCCACTTGTATATTTACTAAATAACCTTGCAATCCATGCAAAGCAAGACTTTTTACAATTGATAACATTGTATCTCCTTTCATATGGTAGAAATTTAAATTAGAAAAACAAAGTCTATATATGGTAAAAATTATTTAATTTTAGATTTCAGAATATATAGAATATAAATATTTACAAAAAAGTAACGATAATAGAAATATAATAAATTGAGAAAAGTGAAGAATAAAAATAATAAATATCAGATAGTAAAATATGAAATAGAAAAATTAATTAACAACTTAAAAAATAAATATAAAAAATTCATTTTAGATTATAAAAGAGTTCATTACAATTTATAAATTAATGATTAAAGTATACACGGACTTCCAAAATTTGTCAATATATTTTTCAACTTTTCTAAATTTTTTTAGTAATTATTCGTTAGAGTTCAGACTATCCCAGATAAGAGGAAGGATAAGTTATATTTTTAAACATTCTTGGCTACCCTCCAATTTTCGTTTAAGAAATTCTAAAATCTAAATAATGGTACAAAATAAAAAATATAATTTAAAAAATAAGATTGCTTTATAAAAACCTTTTTAGTAAAATAAAAGAGGGGGATGATAAAAAATGAAAAAAATAGTAATAGCAATTATACTTATTTTTATTCTAATATTATCAATATTAGGATATAAAGTAATGGTAACAGATAATAAAGAAGCGGAATTAGTAGAAATATCATCAAAAGCAGAGTTAGAAGCAATATATAATAGGGATATAGACGAAATTAGTATACCTTCTAAATTATTGACATTACCATTTAGTATTCTTTATGAAAGTTCCAGAAGTTTTACTAGTAGTATGGGAGATGTAGTAATAAATAGCTCAGGAATAACTCCTGATAGTTATACAGGAAGTTCAGGAATAGATCCTGGTAGTTATACAGGAAGTGCAACAACAGATTCTATAACAAGTACACAATCTACGAAAGAATATTCAACAACCAATATACAAGTAGAAAATGTAGATGAAGCAGACATAACAAAAACAGATGGAGATTATATATATTCTTTATCAGAAGACAAAGTGGTTATTACAGATGTAAAAGATGAAACACAAATAAAAATAGCATCTGAGATAGAACCAAAAGACAGTAATAGCATTCCATCAGACTTAATTTTGTATAATGACAAATTAATTGTCATTAGTGAAAAAATGAAATATTCATCATATTACTATTATTACAATAATCGTAGTTCAACAGTTGTAACTGTATATGACATTTCTGATAGAGAACAACCAAAGAAAATTAAAGATTATCAGTTAGAACAACCATACTATACATCTAGATGTATTGATGGAAGATTATATGTTATTTCATCAGGATATTTAAAAGAAGAAAATGATGAAATTGTAACATATTATTATGAAGATGGAAAACAAATTGATCCAGGATATAAAAACATAAAAAGAATAAAAGATATAGATACAACAGACCAAACAATACTATCTATGTTAGATTTAAATAATATAAATGAAGCGGTAAAAGTAAATTCATATCTAATGAATGTTGAAAATGCTTATGTATCAGAAAATAATATATATCTATTAGAAGAAAAATATGATGGTTCATATAGTGGTGTTCCTAAAATATTTTCAATATTTGGATTAAAGGGGATATTTGGTGCATTTGAAGATGATGATGAAGAATATGATTATGGAAGATATACATACATATATAAATTTAATTTACTTGATGATGGAAGTATACAATATGATAAAAAAGCAAAAGAAAAGGGAGAAACTATTAATCAATTTTCTATAGATGAATATGAAGGAAACTTAAGAGTTGCTTTATATAATAGTGAAGGATCTAGAATTGTCATATTTAATGATGAAATGAAAAAAATAGGAGAAACTGAAAAATTAGCAGAAGGAGAAAAAATGTATTCTT
>CALXVD010000034.1 GCA_944391865.1 uncultured Clostridia bacterium | reverse complement strand
AAGATTGTACATATGGTGAAATATTCGCTAATAAAATAAAGTTATTTTTTAGTGAAATATTCAAAAATTATTGACAGTGTAGCAATGATATATATTTGTATTAAGGATAAAGGGCGGAAATAGATTCCGCCCTTTATGATAATTACACATTTATACTTTATTCCAGAACCAGTCAAGACTGTTGTCAATACTTTTCTTCTTATAAAATTTACATGCTATATCATCTACCCATAAATAGCCGAAGAAAGTTACAAATATCATTACTAAATCTACTGTTATACAACCTAATAATGTTGAATATGTTTCTTCTACATTAACATCTGGTAATATTGCAAGCTGAACACTATGCATTACTACTAATATTAAAAATATTGCAAGTGAAATTGCTGGTGCAAATGGTTTTTTTGTTTCCTTTCCTAAAAATATTAATAGTACTGTAGCAGTTAATAAAAGTAATAATGTTAGTGGGTTTGTTACGTCTACTATAAACATAATTTTCCTCCTTTGTATTTTTTATTTTAATATATATTATATATTATATATATTTTAAACTATTTTAATCTATCCTCTATAATGTCTACTAATTCTTTTGCTTTTTTTGTTATATATTCTTGATTTTTTCCTTCAATCATAACTCTTATTAAAGGTTCTGTGCCTGATTCTCTTATTAGAACTCTTCCCTCATTTGAAAATTCCTTATCTACTTCTTGAACTTTTTCTTTAATTTTAGCATCTTCTGCGTAAGATTTTTTCTTACTATTGCTTACTTTTGCATTTAATAAAACTTGTGGATATATATCAATAATCTTACTAAGTTCTGAAGCAGAAATATTTTTTTCTAGTATAATTTGTATTAACATAAGAGATGTTAGAATTCCATCACCTGTTGGGTTGTAATCTAGCATTATAATATGCCCCGATTGTTCTCCACCTAGATTATATCCGTTTTTTAACATTTCTTCTAAAACATATCTATCCCCAACTTTTGTTTGTTTTATTGTTATTCCATTCTTTTCGCCAAATTTATTTAATCCTAAATTACTCATAACAGTTGCAACTACTGTATTTTTATTTAAACTATTTTTTTCTTTTAAATAATTAGAAAATATAGCAAGTAATACGTCTCCATTTATTTCGTTTCCCTTTTCATCTATTGCAAGGCACCTGTCACCATCTCCGTCGTATGCTATTCCTAGACTAAGCTTATTTTCTAAAACGAATTTTTTTAATCCCTCTAAGTGTGTTGAACCACAATTCTCATTAATATTTATTCCATTTGGATTATTGTTTATTATTTTATACTTTATTCCTAATTTTTTAAATACATTTTCTGCAACTTTATATGTTGCGCCATTTGCTACATCTATTCCAACTACAAAATCTTCTCTAATATATTTTTCTATATTATCCTCAAATATTTTTCTAAACAAAAATATGTACTCGTCTATTAAATCTGTTCCATCTTCTGATATACCTATTTTATTGTGAACCGCATTTAATTCGTCTATTTTTCCGAGAATCCATAACCTCTTCAATTTCTTCTTCTATATCATCAGATATTTTCATTCCTTTGTTACTAAAATATTTTACACCATTAAATTCAAATGTGTTGTGTGACGCAGATATAACAACGCTTGCATCTGCCTTCATCTTTTTTGTTAAGTATGCTACTGCTGGAGTTGGCATAACTCCTAATAGTTTAACATTTGCACCATAACTTAAAAAGCCCGCTGTCATTGCACTTTCTATTAAGGTTCCGGAAATCCTGGTGTCTCTCCCTATGAAAATAGTTGGTGCATGATCTAAATGTTTAGATAATACATAAGCACCTGCTTTTGCAACTTTATATACTAATTCTGGAGTAAGTTCAGTATTTGCAATTCTCCTTATGCCATCTGTTCCGAAGTATTTTCTCAAAGTTTTACCTCCTCCGTTTTTAATATTATATATGTTTTAATTATAACTTTGCAACATTTTTATAATATTTTTATTAAATTTTATTTTGTACCAAAAACTCTATCTCCTGCATCGCCTAGTCCTGGTACAATATATGCTTTTTCATTTAATTTTTCATCTATTGAAGTAGTATAAATTTGTACATCTGGATGTTTCTCTTTTAATAATTTTATTCCTTCTGGTGCAGCAATAATACATAAAAATTTAATTTTTTTTACGCCTTTTTCTTTCAAAAGTTCTATTGCGTCAAGCGCAGAACCACCTGTTGCAAGCATTGGATCTAAAATAAACACTTCTCTTTTATCTATATCTTTTGGTACTTTAAAATAATATACATTTGGCTTAAAAGTAACTTCGTCTCTATACATGCCCACATGTCCTATTTTTGCATTAGGAACTAAGTTTATAATTCCGTCTAACATTCCTGTTCCAGCTCTTAATATTGGAACAAAGGCATATTTATCTTCATCAATTTTTCTTGTTTTCATTTTTGTTAAAGGTGTTTCTATTTCGGTTTCATACATTTTAGCATCTCTCATTGCTTCATAACAAAGCATTGTAGCAAGCTCTGATACTATTTCTCTAAATTCCTTTGTTCCAGTTTTTTTGTCTCTTAAAATCGCTAATTTGTGTTCAACTAATGGATGCTTTAGTTCAATAACTTCCATAATTCTTCCTCCTCTTTTATTTAAAATTTATCTTTTCATGGGCTTTACATTCGTTCAGGCATTTCCATACCTAGTAACTCTGCTCCAGTTTTTAATACAGTTCCTACTGCATATGTTAAAAATAGTCTTGCATCTTGAATATCTTTCTTTTGAACAATTATTTTGTGTTCATTATAAAAACTACTAAAGCTTTGGCTTAAATCTATTAAGTATCTTGCTAGTATTGATGGTTCGTTTTTTTCTGCTGCATTTTGTACTACTTCATTAAACATATATATTAATTTTAATGTAGAAATTGCTTCTCTTTCTGTTAATTTACTAAAATCTACATCTTCTATTTTAGGCGTATATCCCGCTTTATCTAAAAGGCTTTTTGTCCTTACATAAATGTATTGTATATATGGTCCAGTTTCTCCTTGGAAATTAAGGAGCATATCCCAGTCAAATATTTCATCTTTTATTCTGCTATTTGCAAGGTCATTAAAAATTATTGCTCCAACCCCAACTTTTCTTGCTACTTCATCTTTATCTTCTAATTCTGGATTTTTTTCGTTTATTATATTTTTTACTTTATCAATTGCCTCATTTAATATATCTTCTAGGAATACAGAGTTG
Source organism: uncultured Clostridia bacterium (assembly GCA_944391865.1). GTDB lineage: Bacteria > Bacillota > Clostridia > TANB77 > CAG-508 > CAG-452. The sequence goes on along the minus strand of CALXVD010000034.1, from coordinate 12,292 downwards.
CCTTTTCTTGACCCTATTTTTTCTCCATTTTTATCTACAACTAATCCAAAAGGAACATGTGTGCATCTTTTTGCATACTCCCCATATCCCATTAGTTCAAAAACTTTAAATACTTGCTTAAAATGAAGTGCTTGTTCTCCTCCTACCACATATATTGCTTTGTCAAAATTATATTTATTCATTCTTTCCTTTAAAGATGCTAAATCTCTTGTTGCATAAATTGTTGTTCCTGCAGATGTAATTATAATACATGGCGGCATATTATATTCTTCTAAGTCTACTACTTGAGCTCCTTGTGATTCCTTTAAAAGTCCTTTTTCTTTTAATTCATCTACAATTGGCATCATTTTATCATTATAATATGCTTCTCCATTGTATGAATCAAATTTTGAATTTAATAATTTATATGTTTTTTCATAGTTCTCTAAGCTTATTTTTCTAATATGTTCCCATAATTTATATGTTTCTTTGTCTCCATCTTCAAGTTTTTTAAAATATTCTCTTGCTAAATCTGTAAGTTCTGGTTTTTCTTTTTCTTCTTGATTAAATCTTATATATATCTTAAGTATACTTCCCATTTCATCATTCTTAAAATCATATTCTGATTTCCAAAGTGATATTCCAGCCATTACTTTACCAAATTGAAGTCCCCAATCTCCTAAATAGTTTATTCCAACGCTATTATATCCTAAAAAATTATATATCTTATATAAAGCACCACCAATTACTGTAGAACGTAAATGTCCTATGTGAAAAGGTTTTGCAATGTTTGGTGCTGAATAATCTATAACAACATTTTTTCCATTTCCTAAATTAGAAGACCCATATTTATCTTTTTTATTTGCTATTTCTTCTAGAACAGTTTTAGTTAAAGCTTCTTTGTTTATGAATATATTTAAATATCCACCTACAACATCTATTCTATCTATTATACTTTCATCTATCTTTATATTTTCTTTTATATCATTTGCAATCATTGGTGGCGCTTTTTTTAGTTCTTTTGCAAGTTTAAAACAAGGAAAAGCATAATCACCTAAATCACTATTTGGTGGAATTTCTATATAATTTTCTAGTTCATCTTCTTCTAATTTAGTTACATCTGCAATTGCTTTTGCTATTTCTTTTTTAAAGTTAATCATTTATATTCTCCTTTTTTAACATTTGAATTTATTTCTATAAAATTCATCAAAATTGGTAGATTGTGCATTTTAATGATTGAGTAAAACCGGAAGCGTGCGTTTGCACGTTGAGGATTTTACGATTGAATTAAAATGTGCAAGATGCCGATTTTCATGAATTTTAAGTCTAATCTCCAAGGCAAATTCCCAAATCTCTTGCTACTCTTACTAAATCATCATCCATTGTTACTCTTTTTATATTTGTGCTTTCTGTTCCTCCGAGAACGTGCTCCTATTTCTTTATTATTTCCTACAACTTCTTCTAATGGTACATAACTTAATTTTCCATTTTTTAATGTAACTAACACATTAAATTTCCCTTCTAATGCAAGTTCCATTGCTTTAGATCCATATTTTGTTGATAGAACCCTATCAAAGGCTGTTGGTGTTCCTCCTCTTTGAACATAACCAAGTACAGTATTTCTTGAAACCATTCCTGTAAGTTCTTCTAAATCTCTTGAAAGTTTTTCTCCTATTCCTCCAAGTCTTATGTTGTCAAGTCCTTTTCCATCATTTAAAGTTTTCTTTACTACCATTTCTCCATCTTTTGGTTTTGCACCTTCGGATACAACAATAATACTAAATTTCTTTCCTTCGGCTTTTCTTCTATTTATCTTATCTACTATTTTATTTATATCATATGGTATTTCTGGAATTATTGCAGCATCAGCGCCTCCTGCTATTGCAGATTCTAATGCTATCCATCCTGCATATCTTCCCATTACTTCTAATGTCATTATTCTATGGTGTGACTCTGCTGTTGAATGCAATCTGTCTAATGCTTCTGTTGCAACAGATACAGCTGTATTGTACCCGAAAGTAATTTCCGAATGTGCAACATCGTTGTCTATAGTTTTTGGAACACCAATTATATTTAAACCTCTTAAAGTGAAATCTCTTGCAGATTTTTGAGTTCCATCTCCTCCTAGGGTAAATATACAGTCAAATCCTGCTTCTTTTGCATTTTCTACTGCTTTATATGACATATCTTTATATACAACTTGTCCATTTTCTTCTACTGGATAATTAAATAAGTTTGTACTGTTTGATGCGCCTATAATCGTTCCTCCTCTATGAAGTAATCCAGATGCACTTCCATTTGACTCAAGTTTTATATAATTATTCTCTAATAAACCTTTGTACCCCTCTATATATCCATAGCATTCAACTCCGTGAGTCTCTGCTGTTTTTACTATTGCACGAATTACTGCATTAAGCCCTGGGCAATCTCCTCCATTTGTAATTATTGCAACTTTTTTAACCATATCTATTTCCTCCTTCAGATCGTGAAGTTTTTGTTATACATAAGTTCCAAAAATGCAACTAAACTTGAAATTTAGTTGCGTTTTTGCAACTTTCTCTTGTATATTATATCAATAAAAAAAATATTTACAAGCTATTTGTAAATATTTTGTATCTTACTTATCTAAAGTATATATTTTTGTTTTATATCTTTTTGTACCATCAAAACTTATGCTTTCTCCATCTTTTACATATTTGAAACCTACTTTTTGCATAACTGCACCAGAAGCAAGATTTAGTATTGCGTGCCTACATATAAACTTTTTTATTCCCTCTTCATTTATTAAATAATTCATTACAGACTTTAGTGCTTCTGTAGTATAACCATTATTCCAATACTTCTTCATTATATTATAACCTATTTCATATCTATCTTCTTCTTGTCTAAATATTGCAGATATACATCCAATAAGTTCTCTTGTTTCTTTAAGCACTATTCCCCAAGTGTAATAATTTTTTGATTTACAATTTATTTCTTCTTGTTTTAACCATTCTTTTGTTTCTTCTATACTTTTATGAGTAGACCACCTTACATATTTTGATACATCATCATCACTAGTCCAATTTTTAAAAACTTCTTCTGCATCAGTTTCTTTTAATTTTCTTAAAGTTAATCTTTCTGATTCTAAAGTTATACTTCCTTTGTTAATCATAATCTATCTCCTTTAGATAGATGTTATCATATAGTTATATTTAATTTCAAGCTTTACAATTTATTAGTTTTTTTGATTACTCTATCTATTGGAGTTCCTACAACTGTTGTATTATTTTCTACGTCGTGAAGAACTACTGCTCCTGCTCCGATTTTAACATTGTCTCCTATATTTATTGGTCCTAATACTTTAGAGCCTGCCCCTACCATTACATTATTACCAATAGTAGGATGTCTTTTATTTTTATCTTTCCCTGTGCCCCCAAGTGTCGAACCATGATATATTGTGCAGTCATCTCCTATTTCTGCTGTTTCTCCAATTACTATTCCCATTCCATGGTCTATAAATAATCTTTTACCTATTTTTGCACCAGGATGAATTTCAATACCTGTAAAAAATCTGCCTAATTGCGATATTAGCCTTGCTAAGAAAAATAATTTATGTTTATATAAAAAATGTGCTATTCTATGGAAAACTAATATATGAAAACCTGGGTATAAAATAATTACCTCTAATACATTTCTTGCCGCTGGGTCTTTTTGCATAATATTTTTTGCATCTAAATATAATTGTTTCATAAAATCACCTTCAAAATTGGAATTAGAATTACAATTTTTTTAAAAACGATTGTAGGGGTCGCCGCCCTCGGCGACCCGAAAATATTGGTATGCGGGTCGCCCAGGGGTGCGACCCCTACAACATTTGCAATTATTTTGTTTTGGACGGACACAAGGCCCGCCCCTACATTTTTAAATTATAATCTCCGACCTCTAACATCTAATCTCTAAACAACAAATTACAATTTAATTTATTATATGAAACAATTTAAAATTATGTTACGTTTTATTTATTACTAATATGTATTATTTCTGCACCTACATTCAATTCTCTTGAAACAATATTTTGTATTTGTGCTACGTCTTCTTGCTTTAATTCATCTGCTTTAATTATTACACTTACGCTTCCTTCGTTTACAAATATTACTGCATCTTCAAAACCTTTTGCAAGTATTAAATTTTCTGAAATCATAATAGCATTTTTAGTGTTATTTATTTCATTTATTTTTGACAATGCATCTGATTTTGCTTCGGCTGTTGCATTTGTATTGTTATACATTTCTTGATAAGTTTCCAAGAGCTCTGAATACATTGTGTTTCTTTCTAATTTTGAAGTAGTAAAATAATAATCTTCTGATTCTGAAGTATCAGTTTCGGTATTTTCATTATTATTACTTGTTTGGGCCGCTTCCGTATTACTATTTTCGTTATTTTCTACTACATTGCCTTCATTTATAGTATTACTCTGGGTTTCTATGGTATTTTCTACTGTGTTTTCTTCTTCGTGTGGTATTGTGCTTACAAGTTCTGCATCACCTATTGCTGTATCATTTCTATCTGCAACTACATCTGTTTGTATGCTTTCCTGATTTGCTGTAAAATTTAAGTATCCTGCCGTTATAAGCATAAGAGAAACCACTAATATTATTAATTGGTTCCTTTTTAAAATTTTCATAAACATTCTCCTCTCTTTCTAACGTGTGGGGACACAGCCAAAAATACGAAGTCTCCCCTTTATGTTCTAGTGATGTTGTTTTTCTATTTTTGCTCTTTTTCAAAAACTTGTATTCTGTATGAAGAAATCCCTGTTGCTGCAGATACTGCTTGAATTATATTTGTTTTAACATTAATGTCCCCTGCTCCATCAGCAGTAATTATTACTCCTTCAACTTTTGGCATAATTACTTTTTGTGTTATAGGAACTTTTTCCCCATCTTTTTCTTCATAGATAATCTCTTTGTTTGAATCAGTTTCTTCAATTTTTCTTGTTCCTCCATTAGTATCTGTTTCGTCAGTATTGCTAGAGGTACTTTTTTCATTATACATTGCTACTACTTCACTAGTCTCTGAATATGTAACCAAAACATTTACATTGCCTACTCCTGCCATGTTAGATAGTATGTCCTCCAAGCTATGCTCTAAATTATATTCAGTAATTTCTAAATTATTACTATTTATATTATTTCCTACACTATCTGCAAGTTGTTTGTAAGAATAATTGTTTGTTTCCTGTTTTGTGTCTTTTTCTTCTCCCCATATTGTATTAATTGCAATTATAGTTATTATTAATAGAATTAAAAAAACGACTAAATTCTCTATGTTTCTTTTATTGTTTCCATCAGTTTTCTTTACCAACATATATTTTAAATTTTGAAACTTATCCTTAAACATGCCTTTCCTCCCTTATTCATTTATATGAATTTTTTCTTTCTCTATTGAATACATTGTGCTTAAGTAATCTTTTAGCTCGGAAATTTCATCGGTAGATACATTTGGCTTATTTTCTTCTACTACACTATTGCTTGAATTTGATAAATCTATATTTATTTCTTCTACTTCATTTACGCTATTTATATAATTTTTTACTGTTTCTGTATTTATTTTATTGTTTTTAGATATTTGCAAAACTATACTATTAATTACGCCATATCTACTTTCGTCTTCTGTTTCTATATATAAATTTAAGTTATCTACATTAAAACCTTTTTCATTTATTTTATTTTTTAGTTCTTCTTCTATTCTCCCTTTATAGGTCTCTTCTATATACGCATTTGTATCTATTACTTGAATATCATTGCTCTGATAGCTACTTATTTTAGTGTTTGCAGCGTCTACAACTGAATTTAAATTTATCTCTTTGTTTGATATCTTTGTTATTATTGGATATATAATAGAAAACAAAACATATATTCCAATTATTGTTTTAATGTATTTTTTGTTTTTTCCATCTGGTAATACAATTTCTATTATAGTAGCAATTATTATGGCTAAAATTATACCTTGTGCCCACGAATTTATAAAACTAACCATTTTTCACCTACCTATACATCATTCCACTATTAGATATCTTTATTGACATTGCAATTCCTATTATTAGCAAAACCGCAACAAAGAACATAATTCCTAAAAGCACTTTAAATGTTCCTCCCATTTGTTCAAGCAGTGATACTATTTTTTTATCTGCAAGCGGCTCGCATATTGCAGATGCGAAATGATATGTTATGGTTAATATAGTTAATTTCACTATTGGCAAAGCACATATTCCAATTATTACAAACATTCCGACTATACCTATTGAATTTTTTAAAAGTGAAGTAGAACCGTATTACCATATCAACAGAATCTCCTAAGGCTTTTCCTACTACTGGTATAAAAGAAGAGGCAGCGGCTTTAATTCCTTTTGCCGCAAGTCCGTCCACATTGCTAGTTAATGTTCCTTCTAAAGATAATATAGTTACAAAAATCGTAACAACTAATCCTAGAAACCATGTTATCCCTGATTTTAAAAATTTTGATAGCTTGTCTATTTGAATTCTGTCTGATAAATTAGATACTATTCCTAAAGTTGTGGCAATAAGTGTAAGCGGCAAAATAAATAAAGTGATAGTATTTCCTATAAAAACTATAATAAAAATTATTAATGGCTGAATTAGTGAAACAGACGCAACACTTCCGTGAGGCTGCCATTAGTGCTAATAGTATTGGTATTATGCAATTTATAAATCCTACTAAATTAGATATAGAATCTTTTATCATATTAATTATGTTTGTAAAGTTTGCCATTATAAGTGTAACTATAAGTATATATTCAACGTAATATGCAATTTGACTAATACCTTCTTGATTAAGATTCTCTGTAAAACTTCTAAGCAAGCTATGTATAATTATTACTACCAAAATTGTTCCAAGCAGAGATATTGCACTTACTAGTTCATCTCCGAATATAGATAATATTCTTGTAAATAAGCTTTTATTATCAACCTCTCCTTTTAGTGCAGAATTTAACATCGAATTTAAATCCATATCTGGAAACACATCTTCTGTATAACTTTGCCCTTCTTCTATAAAAGAGGAAAGATTTAAAGCCTCCATCTGTGAAGAAATAATTTCGTCTGTTGCATATGTATATTTATTTACAAATATTAATATTAAAATAAATAAAGTTATTATTTTTTTAATCATTTGTTCTCCCTGATAAATTGGAATTTGTATAATTAGTATTTGACATTTTGAATTTAGATTTTTAATGTGTGAGAAAATTAATTGCAAGACGCCCATAAAATCTAGTTAAAAACATAAATTTATTGCGCTCCTCGGTTCAATACGTGTTTTAGCAATTCTAGCGTAAAATTGAACGAGCCTCTCGGTCTCCCGCTTCCTCCTTCAATTTTCCTTAAGAATTGCACAAACACTCCAATCACATCCGGTGCTCATAAATTGATGTGTTTTAACTGATTTTATTACTATGCTATAAATTAAATTGTAGAGTAGCGCGAAGAGATTTCCATTTATATTTTTCGAGCGGGTTACGGGTGGGGACCGACAAGCTGGAGAATGTTATATAAATTTGCATTAAGCAAATTTTATTACAGTCTCCGTGAAGTTGGGGCGCGCGAGATAAAATATAAATAAATCTCTGGGAGCGAACCTAAAAATTAATTTTATAAACCAAATTACAATTTATTTTATGGCAATATGCTTATTATCAATTCCAACAAAGCTGTTATTATTGGAATTGATATGCTTATAATTATTATTTTCCCTCCAAAGTCTATTTTGTTTGCAATTGCTGTTTCTCCTGAATCATTACATATACTTACAGCAAATTCTGTAAGTATTGCAATTCCTGTAATTTTGAATAATATTTTAATAAACTCTGCCCCTGCACCGGTTTTATTTGTTAAATCTGTTATAAGATTTACTATTGCAAATAGCTTGTCCATAACCATAAAAAGAATTATTGCTCCCGCTATTATAGAAGCATATGTAGCAAATTCAGGTTTGTATTGTTTTAATACAATTATAATTATAAGTGCAGTCAAGCCTACACCTATTATTTTTACAATATCCACTTTCTTCACCTTATAACCTTTTAATCTTATAATCCAAATATTGTTCTTACTGTATTAAATAATGTACTTATTTCTTTTATTACCATTGTAAGTACTATTACAAGACCTGCTAAAGTTGTCATCATTGCTTGATCTTCTCTTCCTGCTCTTACTAAAACTTGGTGTAAAACAGCAACTAATATTCCTATTGCCGCTATTTTAAATAACAAATCTATATCCATTTTTTTGCTCCTTTATACTAGTATTATCACTATAGCCATGCCAATTATCATACCTAAAGTTCTATACATCCTTTCGCTTTTGCTTCTTTCTTTTTCAGCTTTTTGTATTTGTTCTTCTATATAATCTGATGTCATTTCTATTTGATTAATTTGTCCTTGCAAATCTGTTTTTCCTAATAATTTGCTTAAATTTTTAAGAACATTTCTATCTTCGTCATTTATATTTAATGTATCTATTTTTAATGCTAAGTTCCATGCATCGCCAGCTGCTAAAATATCCATCTTATTTGCTGCATTCTTAAATACTTCCGAAATATTGGAGTTTACATTTTCTGAAATCTCTTTAAAAATGTCTGGTATTGGCTCATATGTGTATCTAATTTTTGTTTTAAATAAATTAAGAGCATTCTTAAATTCCTTTAATTCGTTTACTCTGTTAATATATTTCTTTGATACCAAAATTCCAATAAGAGAACAACTTAAAAATATAAATGAATAAATAATAATTTTAATTCCTAGCATATAATCACTCCATTACAATATATTCTGATGTTTTTTTGTTTAAGGTATATACCTTATCTACTTCTGACTTTCTTTCTGTATCTTTTAGAAATATTATTTTTTCAAAGATATGTAAGTTTAATAAAGTTTTTAATGTTGGATTTATGCATATCTCCTCTAATGTTGACCCATGTGCAGTAAATATTCCTTTTACACCTGAGCAAACAGCATAATTTATTGCATCTATTTCATCTTCACTTCCGATTTCATCTGCTGCAATAACTTTTGGCGACATTGACCTTATTAACATTTTCATGCCTAGTGATTTAGGAATATTATCCAATACGTCTGTTCTAAAGCCTATATCGTTTTGTGGGATTCCCTTATACATTGCTACTATTTCTCCTCTTTCATCTACTAACCCCACGTTTATTCCTTTAAAATTTAATTTCTCTATTCCTGTACTTACTTTTCTAATTAAATCTCTTAAAATAGTGGTTTTTCCGAACTCCAGGTGGAGAAACTATAAGTGTTGTATATATATTATTCTTTTCTAAATCTAATACATATTTTAGTAATTTATTACTACAACCTTTTATTTCTTTTGCTATTCTAAAATTTAAACTTGATATGTAATTTATATTAATAACTTTATTATTTTCAATAACACAATTTCCTGTTATTCCTATTCTATGCCCGCCTTTTATTGTTATGAAGCCATCACATATTTGGTTTTGAAATGAATATATAGAGTTGTCACATATATATTGAAGAGTTTTTAATATTAACTCTTGTGAGATATTAAAATTAAGTATTTTCTCATCTTTATTGAATTTTAGAATTATGGGCTTGTCCACTCTTAAACGTATTTCTTCTATTGTTTTTATTTTGTTTTCTGTATCTTCTTCAAAATATTTACTTAACTCTTCAAAAATTTCTTCTGGAAAAAAATTTATTAGATTAAAATTTAGCATATATATACTCCTTATAAAACTTGTCCTTAAATATATATATGCATGAGAATAAAAATTAGAACTAGAAAATTAAAATATTTATTCTATCTCCGTCCTTTAAATTATATTTTTCTCTAAAATTTACATCAGAAATTATTTCTATTATGTTTTGACCATAATCTCCATTTTCAGATATATTTTTTTCCGACCTTACAATATAAGCATTTTCATCTAATATTTTGCATTTTTGAATTTGTACATTGAATGTTCCGCCATATTCTTCTGGTTTTACTATGTAATCTGGTATTAAAATATATGGCTCATTTAATTTAACATTTAATGTCCCTGGATATAACATAATATTAGTTTTTTCATAAAAGCTTTTTTGCATCATATTTATAAATTTCTTTGCAGTTCCCATTCCTTTTGTTACATTTCCTATTAAAATCATATTTATACCTCTCTTCTATATTTATTTTATAATATTTTTTATCCTTTTTCTATATTTTGTTTTAATTTTTGTAATTTCTCCGAAGATCGGTCGGGCAGAGACGTCCACCCCCCTACAATTACTCTACATTTTAAAATCTTGGTCTGAACAGTAACTTAAATTTATGTTATTTTGTAATTTTTGCTTGCTTTTAGTAGAAAAATATTTTATTATGTATATAATGATTAATTTGGGGGTAATAAAGTTATGGCTCTTGATCCAATTATAATAGGTATTGCAGGTGGTACTGGTTCTCGGTAAAAGTACTCTTGCAGAAAACATAAGAAAAGAATTTGCAAATGATATTACTATGATTTCACATGATTACTATTACAAAGCACATCCAGAACTTCCTTTTGAGGAAAGAACTAAATTAAATTATGACCATCCTGACTCTATTGAAACTAGCTTACTTATAGAACATTTAAAGGAATTAAAAAAAGGCCATACAATTTATAGACCTGAATATTCTTTTGTTGAACATCAAAGATTAAACGAAACTGTTGAAGTAGTTCCAAAAAAAGTAATTATTTTAGATGGTATACTAATATTTGAAAATAAAGAATTAAGAGATTTAATGGATATAAAGATATTTGTTGATACTGATGCAGATATTAGATTTATTAGAAGATTACTTCGTGATGTTGAAAAAAGAGGGCGTACTTTAAATTCTGTTGTTACGCAATATTGTACAACTGTAAAACCTATGCATGAGCAATTTGTCGAGCCAAGCAAGAAATTTGCAGATATTATTGTTCCAGAGGGCGGTCACAATGAAGTTGCTCTTAATATGATTATAGAAAAAATTAGAAGTATAATGTAATTTAAACTTTATAAAAAATCCTTCGATAATAACATCGAAGGATTTTTTATTTATTCTATATTCAACTTTTTTATTTATTACTGTTTTCACTTAAATATCTTTGATACATTTTATCCATACTAGAAATATATTGCATATCTTGTTTTATTCTAAATTTTTCATATTCTTTTTCTGCTTTTTCAACAGCTTGCTTATGAGATATTTTTCCTGAATCCTTTAGTATTTCTTTTTTTCTAAATTTTAAAAGATTATCAGTTTCATTTATCCAGTCCTTCATTGTCATAACTTGATTTTCTTCTGCCATTGATTCTGCATAATCTAAAAAGAAATTTGTTAAATTATTTAGCTTTTTCAATTCGTCTTCATTTAAATAGTTTTTCGCTATACTAACATCATATTTATATATCATTCCTTCTGGAGCTTCTTTCCAAGTTGTTAGTCCCATATTTTCTTTTTCCGCATTTACTCTGTTATAAATTAATTCTGCTGCGGTATGACCTGTTATTGCATAATGTAATTTATTTTGCTTGCCCATTGTCTAAATTTTACTGCTTTTTTTGAGTTTACTCTATAACCAATTGATATAATCATATCTAAATTATAATATTTTGTTTTATATTTATGTCCGTTTTTTCCAATAGTCTCCAAAATGGAGAACGTTGAATCTTCTTCTAATTCCCCTTGTTCATAGATATTTGCTATATGTTTATAAATTGCTTTATTATTAACATCAAATAATTCTGCAATAGCTTGTGTATTTAGCCAAACATCTTCATTTTGTAAAATTACTTCTATATTAGTATTTCCTTCTTCATCTGTATAAAAAACGATATTATTTTTATTTCCAATTAGTTTGTTATCCATAATAAACCAGCTCCATTTTAATTTTATTATATAATATCAAACAACTGTTCTTTTGTCAATTAGTTTATTATGTTTTGACCCTATAATTGTTAAAAGGTTACCGAAAATATTTTCAGTAACCTTTTTATTTATTTGCACATATCGTTTTTATTCATATAGAATTTCTTTTCTGCAAGTTTTTCTTGAACTCCTCTTAATGCCTCTCCAAATCTTTGGAAATGAACTACTTCTCTTTCTCTTAAGAAGCGAAGTGGGTCAATTACGTCTTGGTCATCTTTGCATAAATCTATTAATTTTTCGTAAGTTGCCCTTGCTTTTTGTTCTGTTACGATAATCAATAAGCAACCGAAGGCTTCGGAACCCTTGATACTACTGGCTTTTTGGACTTGAAGGCCGAT
>CALXVD010000033.1 GCA_944391865.1 uncultured Clostridia bacterium | reverse complement strand
AGATTGTACATATGGTGAAATATTCGCTAATAAAATAAAGTTATTTTTTAGTGAAATATTCAAAAATTATTGACACATAAGTAAGACAATTTGATAAAAATTAAATTTTATAGTATTATAATAAAGTAAAATTTATATAGGAGGTAACAAATGAATATTTTTATTATTGGCGATATTGTTGGAATACCAGGGGTAAAAAAAGTAAAAGAAGAACTACCAAAATTAATTAAAGATAGAAAAATAGATTTTGTAATAGCAAATGGAGAAAATAGTGCAGATGGAATGGGAATAACATCAAAAATTTTTAAAGATTTAATGTTTTCAGGAGTAAATGTAGTAACAATGGGTAATCATACATGGGGTAAAAAAGATATTTTCAATATTATAGACAATAAAAACTTAATAAGACCAGCAAACTATCCTAAAGGAGTATTTGGAAATGGATATGGAATTTATGAATGTAAGGGTAAAAAAATTGCAGTAATAAATTTAATAGGAAGAGTTGATATGAATGTTTTATCAGAGAATCCATTTATTAAAGCAGATGAAATTATAAATAAAGTAAAAGATGAAGCAGATTTCATAGTAGTAGATTTTCATGCAGAAGCAACAGCAGAAAAAATAGCAATGGGGTATTACTTAGATGGTAGAGTAACATGTTTATTTGGTACACATACACATGTTGCAACAGCAGACGAAACAATATTAGAAAATGGAACAGCATATATTACAGATATAGGTATGACAGGACCAAAAAAATCAGTAATAGGTATGGAAGTTGAAGCATCAATAAAAAGATTTTTAACAACTTTGCCAGAAAGATATAAAGTAAGTTCAGATGAAAATATAGTGTTAAATGGAGGTATTTTAAAAGTAGATAGCGAAAGTTGTCGAGCAGAAAAAATAGAGAGAATAAAAATATAATATTTGGCGAAATACATGCATTTTACGCGACCGAAACCTCCTTTTTTTACCAAAAATATATAGACAATATTACTAAATTATATTATAAATATATTGTAACAAATGAAACAAAAAATAGAGTTACAAAAAATAATTTTAGGAGGCAAAAAATGGAAGTTTTAAAAATTTCATCAAAATCAAACCCAAATTCAGTAGCAGGAGCAATTGCAGGATTAGTAAAGGAGAGTAACAAAGCAGAGATGCAAGCAATTGGTGCAGGAGCACTAAATCAAGCTGTAAAGGCGGTAGCAATAGCAAGAGGATTCGTAGCACCAGCAGGAGTTGACTTAGTATGTATACCAGCATTTGCAGAAGTTGAAGTAGAAGGAGAAAATAGAACCGGTATGAAGCTAATTATAGAATCAAGAAAATAAAGATGTGTAATAAATAAAAATATGGGGGCTAAAAAGATTAGTCCTCTTTTTGTTTAACAAAATATAAATAAATACTTATAACTTTGCAATAATATATTTAGGGAGGAAGAAATTGAGAGACAATACTTTTAAATATATATTTTTTGTTATAGTGGTATTAATGATAACTTTAGCAATTTATTTACTATATATTGATAAAAATGAATCACAAGCAAACATTCAAGAAGAGCAGAAAGAAATAAATATGATAAGAGAATTTAATATTGGTATTACAAATTACGATAATATAAATCCAATATTAAGTAACAATAGAGATATTCAATATATAGACAAGCTTATTTTTGATTCTTTGCTTACCATATCGTACGATTTTAAAACAGAAAATTTACTTGCAAAAGAATTTTCAAAAATAAATCCTACTACTTATATAGTAAAACTAAGAGATGATGTATACTGGCATGACAATACAAAATTTATAGCAAAAGATGTTATTTTTACAATAAACAATTTAATTAATACAAATGCAAATTCTATATATAAAGAAAATGTAAAAAATATATCAGAAGTCCAAGAGATAGACGAATATACAATAAAAATATTATTAAAAGAAGAAACTCCATTTTTTGAATATATGATGTGTTTCCCAATAGTTGCAAGCCATGCATACGAAGAAAAAACTTTTAATTCTAAAACAGAAAACCCAATAGGAACAGGAAAATATAAAATAACAAAAGTAGAAGATGGAAATATAGAATTACAGATAGCAAATAGTAAAAGTAATACTAAAATAACAAAAATTAATTTAATTCTAAAAAATTCAAGCAAAGAATTATATTCGGCACTAACAAAAAAAGAAATTGATTATATGATAACAGATAATATTTTATATGAAGAATACATTGGAACTATGGGATACAATATTAATCAGTCAAATGGTAGAGAATTTGATTATTTAGTTTTAAATAATAATGATAAAGTTTTAGGGAAACAAGAAGTAAGACTTGCACTTAGCTATGCTGTAGACAGAAACGCTATTAATTATAAAATTTACAACAACAAATATATAAATAGTGAATTTCCTTTAGATTATGGAAGCTATTTAGAAAATCCAGAACAAACTAAATTTGAATATAATACAAACAAGGCAAAAAGCATTTTAGTGGAAAATGGTTGGACATACAAAAATAAAATATGGCAAAAATCAGGAAATGTACTACAATTTAACTTAGTAGTAAATAAAAATAATGAAAAAAGGTTATTGGTAGCAGAAGAAATAAAAGAACAACTTAAAGAAATAGGAATAGTAATCAACATAATTAAAGTGAATGATTATATGTATAATAACTATGTAAAAAATAAAAATTATGATATAATTCTTACCGGAAATATATTACCAACAAGTCCAATTATAGAAACATATTTCGGAGACAATAATTTATCTATTTTTAATAATGAGCAGATAAAAAGTATATTATTAGAAGTAAAAAATATAAACGACATAGATTTACTAAAACAAAAATATTCCGAAATACAAAAAATATATAAAGAGCAGGTACCATTTATTAGTCTTTACACTAATAGTTTGTTTGTAATATCAAGTACAAGCCTAAAAGGGGATTTATCTCATAATTGGTACAATTTGTTTTATAATATAGACAATTGGTATAAAGTTGAAGAATAATTAAAAAAAGTATTGACAAAAATAATTTATCATATATAATAATAGCAAACATACGTTTGAAAAAACTTAGGAGGAAAAAAGATGAGTGATGAAAATTTAGAAAAAAAGAAAGCATTAGAAGTAGCATTAAGTCAAATTGAAAAACAATTCGGTAAAGGTTCAGTAATGAAACTTGGAGAATACAAAGCAATGAATGTAGAAGCAATTCCAACAGGAGCATTAGGATTAGATATAGCATTAGGAATTGGTGGAGTACCTAGAGGTAGAATAATAGAAATATTTGGTCCAGAATCTTCTGGTAAAACAACTCTTGCTTTGCATATTATAGCAGAAGCTCAAAAAATGAATGGAGAAGCAGCATTTATAGATGCAGAGCATGCATTAGACCCAGTATATGCAAAACATTTAGGTGTAGATATAGATAATTTAATAGTATCACAACCAGATACAGGAGAACAAGCATTAGAAATAACAGAAAGCTTAGTAAGAAGCGGTGCTTTAGATGTAATAGTAGTAGACTCTGTTGCAGCTTTAGTTCCAAAAGCTGAAATAGATGGAGATATGGGAGATTCACACATGGGGCTTCAAGCAAGATTAATGTCACAAGCATTAAGAAAACTTGCAGGAGCAATTAATAAATCTAAAACAGTTATAATATTTATTAACCAATTAAGAGAAAAAATAGGAGTTATGTTTGGAAATCCAGAAACAACTACAGGTGGTAGAGCATTAAAATTTTATGCTTCTGTAAGATTAGACATTAGAAAAATAGAAAATATAAAACAAGATGGAGAAATAATAGGAAATAGAGCTAGAGTCAAAATAGTAAAAAATAAAGTAGCACCACCATTTAGAGAGGCAGAATTTGATATTGTGTACGGAAAGGGAATTTCAAAAGAAGGAAACATATTGGATATGGCTGTTAATTTAGACATTATCGAAAAAAGTGGTTCTTGGTTTAGCTATAACGGAGACAAAATAGGGCAAGGTAGAGAAAATGCTAAAAAATACTTAAAAGATAATCCAGAAATGATGCAAGAAGTAGAAAAGAAAATAAGAGACAATTTTGAAGAAGCTTTTGAAAAAAGTTTAGGAGACAACGAAGAAGAACCAGAAGAAGAATAAATTGAAATTTGTTTTTGTGATGTATGAGGTGCGAAGTGTGAGGTGTGCTTTTAGGGTTAGGCTACGCAAGGCTTACCCTAATTTCACACTTCCCACATCCCACTTCTCACTTCTCAGATAAATTACAATTTATTTCATCATTAAAAATGGAGAGATTAAATGGAATATATAGAAGAATTTGACAAATTAAAAACAAAAGTATTAAAATATATATTATTCAAAAAAAGAACAGAACAAGAAGTAAGACAAAAATTCCTAAATGAGCAAAACGATATGCTTGAAGATGTAATTTGCGATTTAAAAGAAAATGGATACATAGATGACCAAATTTATATAGAAAAAGCAATAAAAGAATATATTAATTTAAAAAATATGTCTATAAGAGAAATAGAATATAAATTAATGACTAAAGGAATAAAAAGAGATTTAATAGATAGTTATATATGCAGCCATAAAGAACAACTATTAGATTACGAAATTAATTCTGCTACAAACATAATAAATAAAAAAATTAATTCCACAGACATACAAAACATAACTATAAACTTAAGAAAAAAAGGATATATGGAAGATTCTATAAAAATAGCAATGCAAAAAATAGAGGAGTAACAAAATGAATAACATCTTAACATTAGAAACAAACAAATACGCAATAAAACTGGATAATTTTGAAGGACCACTCGATTTATTATGCCATTTAGTGGATAAAAACAAAATGGATATATATGAAGTAAATATAACTAAAATAACAGATCAATATATTGAATACATAAATAAAATGAAAGAATTTAACTTAGAAGTAACTAGCGAATTTATTATAATGGCATCAACTCTTTTATATATAAAATCAAAAAGTTTACTTCCAAAGCAAATAGAAGATGAGGCAGAACTTACAGAAGAAGAATTAATACACAGAATAATAGAATACAAAAAATACAAAGAAATTTCTAAAAAATTAAAAGAAAGCTTTAATGTATATTCAAAAAGATTTTACAAATTACCAGATAAAATAGAGTTACCAAGTAGAAAGCTCGAAAAGAATTATTCAAAAGATGTTATAGAACAGGCATACAGCAATTTATTACAAAAAAATAAAAACAAATTCAACAAAAATGCTATAAATATAGAAAAAATAGCAATAACAGAAACAGTAACAGTAACCAGCAAAGTAAAAGATATATTTAAAGAATTAATGAAAAAGCCAAAATTTATTTTTAACAAACTATGCAAAACAAAACAATATAGTAAGCTAGAAACGGTAACGGCATTTACTGGACTTTTAGAACTTACAAGAAGAAATAAAGTAAAAACTAAGCAAGAAAAAATATTTGGAGATATAACTGTAGAAAAAGCAAGAGATTAAAATGAAAGTAAACACTTTTTTTGTATTTACTTTCATTTTACCATTTAAATTAATCTCTTGTTTTTTCATTGCATAAGAATAAATATTTACAGTAAAAGAGAAAATAATATATATCATATTTAAAGAAAAGAGGTTATATTTTGAGAAAACTTTTTTATAATGGTTATTTTATTACACTAGAAAATCAAGAAATAGAGGCACTTTTAATAGAAGATGGAATAATAAAAAAGACTGGTACCAAAGAAGAAATTATAAAATACCAAGATGATAAAACAGAAATAATTGACTTAAAAGGTAAAACCATGATGCCGTCATTTATTGATGCACATAGCCATTTTTCAGGAGTTGCAAATAATTTTTTAAAGGTAAACTTAGAAGAATGTAAAAACTTTAAAGAAATACAAGAAAAATTGCTAGGTTATAAGAAAGAAAATGATATAAAAGATAACGAATGGATTATAGCAAGTGGATACGATAACAATAGTCTTGAAGAAAAAGAACATCCTAGGAAAAACATATTGGATGAAATTCTACCAAATAACCCTGTGGTATTGCAACACAAGTCAGGCCATGTTGGAGTATTTAATAGTAAAGCATTAGAAAATTTAAAAATAACAGAAAATACAGTAGCACCAGAAGGTGGAGTAATTGAAAAAATTGATGGCAAAGTAACTGGATACATGGAAGAAAATGCATTTATAGAATGTCAGAAAAAATTGCCTATGCCAGATTTTAATAAGCTAATAGAGTCATACGAAAAAGCACAAGAAAAATATTTATCTTATGGAATTACCACAGTTCAAGAAGGTATGACATACACATCTATGATACCAATATACAAAGAACTTATAAACAAAAATAAATTAATAGTTGATTTAGTATCATATATAGAAATAAATAATAGAAAAGTTTTTTTTGAAGAGTTTAAAAACAATATAAAAAAATATGAGAACAATTTTAAAATTGGTGGATATAAGATATTTTTAGATGGATCTCCTCAAAGTAGAACTGCTTGGATGAGAACTCCGTATATAGGGGATAGCGAGTACTATGGCTATGGAACAATGAAAGACGAAGAAGTAGAAAATGCAATTAATGTTTCAATTGACACTAACATGCAAATTCTTGCACATTGCAATGGAGATAAAGCAGCTGAGCAATATATAAGAGCAATAAAAAAATATAATAATGAAATGAAAAAATTAAGACCGGTTATGATACATGCACAGCTACTTGGAACTGACCAAATAAAAGAAGTAAAAAAATATAATATAATTCCTTCATTTTTTATTGCACATGTATTTTATTGGGGAGACATTCATATAAGTAATTTTGGAATGAAAAGAGCAAGTAAAATTAGCCCAGCAGGTTCATCATTAAAAGAAAATGTATTATTTACATTTCACCAAGACGCACCAGTAATTGAGCCAAATATGTTTGAAACAATATGGTGTGCTGTATATAGGAAAACAAAAGAAGGAGTGAAACTTGGAAAAGAAGAAGAGATATCTGTTTTAGATGCTATAAAAGCAGTAACAATAAATGCAGCATATCAATATTTTGAAGAAGATCAAAAAGGAAGTATTAAGGAAGGAAAATTTGCAGATTTAATAATATTAGACAAGAACCCATTAAAAGTAGATTTAGAAGATATAAAAAACATCAAAATATTAGAAACAATAAAAAGAGGTAAAACATTAAGTGTACAATGTTAAAGGACCTTTGCTTGATAAATAATAATAATTGTGCTAAAATAAAATGCATGAGGTGATAAGATGGCCTTAAGTATAAAAGTATCAAATATAGGTGCAGAATTAACAAGTATTAATTTTAATGGCGTAGAAATGCTCCATGATGGCAAAAATTTTTGGGATAGGCAGGCACCAATTTTATTTCCAACAGTAGGAAGACTAAGAGATAATAAAACAATAATAAATGATAAGGAATATGAAATACCACAACATGGCTTTGCAAAAGATATGGAATTCGAATTAATAGAAGATTTAGAGAATGCAAAAGTATACATCAATAAAAGCAATGAAAATACTTTAAAAATGTATCCATTTGAGTTTGAGCTATATGTAGCATATATAATTCAAAAAGATGTATTAACAGTAAAATATAAAGTAATAAATAAAAGTAAAAACCAAATGCTTTTTGGAATAGGAGGGCATCCAGGGTTTGCTTTACAATTTCCGCAAGAAGAATATTATTTTGAATTAAATAGAAAAGAAACAAATCCTAAATTTATGGAAGTAGAAGGAAATTATATATCAAATAATCCTGCGAAAAACATTTTAAAAGATAATAAAATTATAGAAATAGAAAAAGATAGCTTTATAAATGATGCAATAATGATGAAAAACTTAAAATCAACTAAAATTACATTAAAACAAAAGAAAGATAATAAAAAAATATTAGAATTTAATTTTGAGGACTTTCCAATACTTGCAATATGGTCAATGCCAAATGCACCATTTATATGTTTAGAACCATGGTTTAATTATGCAGATACAGTAGAAGGAACAGGATACTTTAAAGATAAAGAAGGAGTAATAAAATTAGAACCAGAAAAGGAATTTGACTGTAAATTTAGTGTAAAGTTTTTTAAGGAGTAAAAAATGCCAAAAAATATGTTATTAATAGTAAACCCTAAAGCAGGAAAGGGTACTATAAAAAGGAAACTACCAAAAATAATTAAAAATTTTGAAAAAAGAGGATACGAAGCAAAAACAGTGTATACAAAAGTAGACTATAAGCCTTCAGATATCTTAAAAGATAATAATAAAGAATGGGATTTAATTGTATGCTGTGGAGGAGACGGAACATTAAATGAGCTTATAAATGCTGTAATGAAATTAGATAAAAAACCACAGATAGGATTTATACCACTTGGAACAATGAACGATTTTGCAAGAACAATAAGGTTATCTACGAAGAAAACATTTCTAGCAAAAAATATAGATGAAGGAAATATTATTCCATCAGATATAGGAACATTTAATAATGGATATTTTAATTATGTTGCTGCCTTTGGAGCATTTACTCCTGTCTCTTATGTAACATCTCAAAAACTAAAAAGAAGATTTGGGAAACTCGCATATTTTATTGTAGCTTTAAGATATTTAAATAAAATTAGAGGATACAAGCTAACAATCGAAACAGAAGGAGAAAAGTTTACAGATGAATTTATATTTGGCTCTATAAGCAATTCTAAATCTATTGGAGGATTTGAATGGTTTAAAAGAAGCGGTGTTAAGATAAACGACGGAGAATTTGAAATGCTATTTATAAAAAAACCAAAGAATATATGGGGATATGTAAAAACAATATTTGCGATATTATTTAAGCAACACTATAAAAAACAGTATTTTGAATATTTTCAAACAGATAAAATTAAAATAATGTCAGAAACAAATATTCCTTGGACAATAGACCGGAGAATTTGGTGGAAGAAAAAAAGAAGTAGAAATAAAGAATATACATATGGCAATAGAATATGTAATACCAATGTAATAAAATTAAAAAAACTATTGCAATTTACATTTAAGTTTTGCTATAATATTAAAAGTGTAAAATAAAAAAGAGGTAAAAAAATGAAAAACTATGTAAGAAAAGCCAATTTAATATTAATCCCAAGCATTATCTTAATAGTTGTTTTATTTTTATTTTAATAAGGATTTTTATTCCTTATTTTTTTTTGCAGATTTTAAAAAATAATAGGTGTAGAGAAGAATGAAAACTGACATCACCAGAAAATAACGGGGGACATTGCTAATCATCAGAGAATAGCAAAAGGGTAAGCTGTGTCCCCATACATTAGAAAAAAGGAAAGGATGAAAAAGATGAAAGAGTTTAACAAAAAAATTGTACTAGAAGATGGAGAAGAATATCTAGGATATGGATTTGGCGCAGATGTAGAAAGTGTATGCGAAATTGTTTTTAATACTTCTATGGTAGGATATCAAGAAATAGTATCTGACCCATCATATACATATCAAATGGTTGTAATGACATACCCTTTAATTGGAAACTATGGAATAACAGATGATGATTACGAAACAAAGCAGCCTACAATTGGGGGATTAGTAGTAAGAGAATATAATAATCATCCAAGTAACTTTAGGTACACAAAAACACTTTCAGAGTATTTGGAAGAAAATAATATTCCAGGAATATATGGAGTAGATACAAGAAAATTAACAAGGAGCATTAGAGATAAAGGAAGCAGAAAAGTAATTATAACAAACATATCTACAAGCAAAGAAGAAGCCCTAAAAAAATTAAAAGAAACAGATATCCCAAAAGATGCAGTCTCTAAAGTAAGTTGCAAAAAAAAGTGGTATTCAAGAACAGCAAATGCAAAATACAATGTAGTTGCTGTAGATTGTGGAATTAAGTTAAATATAGTAAGAAGTCTAAATAAAAGGAGATGTAATGTAACAATAGTACCATATAATACGACAGCAGAAGAAATTGAAAATCTAAAACCAGATGGAGTATTTTTATCAAATGGACCAGGAGATCCGGAAGATGTAACAGAAGTAATAAATTTAGTAAAAAAATTAAAAGGTAAATATCCTATATTTGGAATTTGTTTAGGACATCAAATGATAAGCCTTGCATATGGTGCAAAAACATATAAACTAAAATTTGGACATAGAGGCGGAAATCATCCAGTATTAAACTTAAAAACAGATAAAATAGAAATAACAAGTCAAAATCATAGCTATGCAGTAGATGAAGAATCATTAAAGAAAACAGATTTGGTTCCAACACATAAAAATATTTTAGACAACACAATAGAAGGAGTAGAATGTAAAAAAGATAAAGTATTTAGCGTTCAATATCATCCAGAAAGCGCACCAGGACCACAAGACAGTAGTTATTTATTTGACCAATTTATAGAGATGATGTAGGGGCGTTGTCGGTTAGGAATACCCTATAGAAAGACCTAACTGCGCCCATAAAAGAAAATCTTAAATTTAATTGAAAGGAATGAATAAAAATGCCAAAAAGAAAAGATATAAAAACAGTATTAGTAATAGGATCAGGACCAATAGTTATCCGGGCAAGCAGCGGAATTTGATTATGCGGGAACACAAGCATGCTTAGCATTAAAAGAAGAAGGGTATAAAGTAATACTTGTAAATTCGAATCCAGCAACAATAATGACAGACGTTAGTATTGCAGATAAAGTCTATATGGAACCATTAACATTAGAATATGTAGCAAAAATAATAAGGTATGAAAGACCAGACGCAATACTTCCGGGGATAGGTGGACAAACAGGACTAAATATAGCAATGCAATTATATAAAAAGGGAGTTTTACAAGAATGCCAAGTAGAGCTTTTAGGAACTAGTAGTGAAAGTATAGAACGCGCAGAAGATAGAGAAAAATTCAAAGAATTGTGCGAAGAACTTGGAGAACCAGTTCTAGAATCTATAATTGCACACTCCATAGAAGAAGGATTAGAGGCGGCTCATAAAATTGGATATCCAGTAGTATTAAGACCAGCATTTACTTTAGGAGGAACTGGTGGCGGATTTGCAGATGATGATGAAGAGTTAAAAGAGATAATTAAACATGCTCTAAAACTATCACCAGTAGGACAAGTACTAGTAGAAAAAAGTATAAAAGGATATAAAGAAATAGAATATGAAGTAATTAGAGATAGCAATGATACAGCAATAACAGTATGTAATATGGAAAACTTAGATCCAGTTGGAATACATACAGGTGACTCAATAGTAGTTGCGCCAAGCCAAACACTTACAAACAAAGAATATCACTTGTTAAGAGATAGTGCTTTAAAAATAATAAGAGCACTAAAAATAGAAGGTGGATGCAATGTTCAATTTGCATTAGATCCACATTCATTTCAATATTATTTAATAGAAGTAAACCCAAGAGTATCACGTTCATCGGCCTTAGCATCAAAGGCAAGTGGATATCCAATAGCAAGAGTTTCAGCAAAAATTGCAGTAGGAATGAGACTAGATGAAATTAAGCTTGCAAATACACCAGCAAGCTTCGAACCAGCTTTAGACTATATTGTAACTAAAATTGCAAGATTTCCATTTGACAAATTTGTACTTGCTTCAAACAAATTAAGTACACAAATGAAAGCAACAGGAGAGGTAATGAGCGTACGGAAGAACTTTTGAAGAAAGTCTTCTTAAAGCTATAAGATCATTAGAAATTGGTGTATGCCATATTTATATGAAAAAATTTGATAATTTCGAAACAGATAAATTGATGGAATATATAAAAGATGGAACTGATGATAGGATATATGCAATATCAGAATTAATTAGAAGAAATGTGGATTTAGGTTTAATTTATAATACAACAAAAATTGATATGTTTTTCTTGGAAAAAATAAAACATATTATAAAAATGGAAAACAAATTAAAAGAGGATAAAGATAATTTAGAAGTATTTAAAAGAGCTAAAAAAATGGGATTTTCTGATAAATACATAGGTATGTTATGGAATAAAAAAGAGGAAGATATATATAAATTAAGAAAAGAAAACAAAATTTATCCTGTATATAAGATGATAGATACTTGTAGTAGCGAATTTGAAAGCTATGTACCATATTTTTATTCTACATACGAAGAAGAAAATGAATCAATTGTAAGTAATAAAAAGAAAATAATTGTACTAGGGGCAGGCCCAATAAGAATTGGACAAGGTGTTGAGTTTGATTATTCAACTGTGCATGCAGTAAAAACAATAAAAAAAGCGGGATATGAGGCAATTATAATTAACAATAACCCAGAGACAGTATCTACAGATTATACAACTAGTGACAAATTATATTTTGAACCCTTAACAGTAGAAGATGTTATGAATATAATAGATTTAGAAAAACCAGAAGGCGTTGTTGCAGCACTAGGTGGACAAACAGCAATAAACCTTGCAGGTCCACTTTCTAAACTTGGAGTAAAAATAATAGGAACAGATGTAAATGCAATAGAAAGAGCAGAAAACAGAGATAGCTTTGAAAAAGTAATGGAAAAATTAAAGTTGTTACAACCAAAAGGACAGGCTGTTACAAATATTGCAGATGGAATAAAAGTTGCAGAAGAAATTGGATACCCTGTTCTTGTAAGACCAAGCTATGTTTTAGGTGGAAGAGCAATGCAAATAGTTTCAAATAGAAAAGCATTAGAAAAATATTTGAAATCAGCAGTAGAAATAAATACTGAACAACCAGTATTAGTAGATAAATACATAACTGGTAAAGAATTAGAAGTAGATGCCGTATGCGATGGAAAAGATGTATTTGTGCCAGGAATAATGGAGCATGTTGAAAAAACAGGTATACACTCAGGAGATAGTATTAGTATATATCCAACATTTAGCGTAAGTGAAAAAGCAAAGCAGACAATATTAGATTATACAGTAAAATTAGGACTAGGAATTGGAATCGTAGGACTATACAATATACAATTTATAGTAGACAAAGACGAAAATGTCTATGTAATAGAAGTAAACCCTAGGTCTTCAAGAACTGTACCATTTATATCAAAGGCAACAGGATACCAAATTGCTGATATTGGAACACTTGTAATGCTTGGTAAATCATTAAAAGAGCAAGGAATAAACGAGGTATATCCAAAAGAAAAAGAAAAATGGTATGTAAAAGCGCCTGCATTTTCATTCTCTAAACTAAATGGAATGGATACATATTTATCACCAGAAATGAAATCAACAGGCGAGGCAATAGGATATGACACAAAACTTACAAGAGCATTATACAAAGCACTTCAATCATCAGGTATGAATTTAGCAAACTATGGAACAATACTTGTAACAATTGCAGACAAAGATAAAGAAGAAGCTCTGCCATTAATTAGAAGATTCTATAACCTAGGATTTAATATAGAAGCAACAGAAGGAACTGCAGATTTTTTAAAGGCACATGGAATAAGGACAAGAGTTAAAAAGAAAATAAGTGAAGGTAGCGAAGAAATATTAGACTCAATGAGAAAAGGGTATGTAAATTATGTTATAAGTACAAGAGATGTAGACGCAATAGATCAAGAAACAGACGGTAGCATAATTAGAAGATGTGCAGTAGAAAACAATATTGCAATGTTTACAGCATTAGATACTGTAAGAGTACTACTTGATGTATTGGAGGAAATTACACTTTGCATTTCAACCATTGATGAATAAAAATAGAATTTGTTTTTGCGAGGTGTGAGGTGCGAAGTGTGAGGTGTGCCTTTTAGGGCTAGTCTGCGTAAGGCTTACTCTAGTTTCACATTTCTCACATCCCACTTCACACTTCTCAGATAAATTACAATTTTTTCATTTTTAATATTTTAATTTAGAAAAGCGCATATTGTTATAAAAATATGATTTAACGAAAGGAGAAAATAATGAAACATTTAATTGATATTAAAGATTTGGCGGTAGAGGAAATTGACGATTTAATTGAAACGGCAAAGGATATAATGGCAAATAAAGAAAAATATTCAGAAAAATGTAAAAACAAAATACTTGCAACACTGTTTTTTGAACCGAGCACTAGAACAAGACTAAGTTTTGAGTCTGCAATGCTAGGGCTAGGAGGAAAAGTTATAGGTTTTTCAGATGCAGCAAATAGTTCTACCTCAAAAGGAGAAAGTGTATCTGATACAGTAAGAACTGTAAGTTGCTATTCAGATATAATAGCCATGAGGCATCCAAAAGAAGGCGCACCTATGGTGGTAAGCAAAACTTCTACTGTTCCAATAATAAATGCGGGAGATGGAGGACATAATCACCCAACACAAACCTTAACAGATTTATTAACTATAAATTGTGAAAAAGGAAGATTTTCAGATTTAACAATTGGGTTATGTGGAGATTTAAAATTCGGAAGAACAGTTCATTCATTAATTACTGCAATGTCTAGATATAAAAATGTTAGATTTGTATTAATTTCGCCAAATGAATTAAAAGTACCAGATTATATAAAAAAAGAAGTATTAGATAAAAACAATATTGAATGGTGCGAAACACAAGACATTGAAGAGTATATGGATAAATTAGATATACTATATATGACAAGAGTACAAAGAGAAAGATTTTTTAATGAAGCGGACTATATAAGATTAAAAGACTATTATATATTAAATGAAGAAAAATTAAAAAAAGCTAAAAAAGACCTAAAGATTCTTCATCCATTACCAAGAGTTAACGAAATAGCAAAAGAAGTAGATAACGACCCAAGAGCTTGTTATTTTAAACAGGTAGAATATGGTAGATATATAAGAATGGCGTTGATTTTGAAATTGTTAGAAATTAAATAATATAAAAATGAGAAGTGAGAGATGTGAAGTGTGAGGGCTAAGCTACGTAAGGCTTACTCTAATTTCCCACATCCCACATCCCACTTCAATACTTTAGAGAAAAAGGAGAGAGATTATGAATATAGATAGCATAACTAACGGAATAGTAATTGATCATATACAAGCAGGTAAAAGTATGGAAATATATAAATATTTAGGACTTGAAAATTTAGATTGTTCTGTAGCAATTATTAAGAATGTGAAGAGTAAAAAAACTGGTAGAAAAGATATAATTAAGATTGATAATGATATGGATATTAATATGGACATTTTAGGGTATATTGATACAAACATTACAGTAAATATAATAAAAGATGGAAAAATAATAAAGAAAACTCATATGGAACTTCCTGAAAGATTGGTTAATATAATTAAATGTCAAAATCCAAGATGCATAACAACAGAAGAAAAAGAAGTTGATCAAATTTTTGAATTAAAAGATAAAGGAAATAAAATTTATAGATGTAAATACTGCGAAGCACAAGCTAAAAAAATAGTAATATAATTGTAAAATTGATATTAAAAATATACTAAAAACTACAAGAAAATACAGCATTAAGCTAATGAAAAAAATGTAGGAAAAAATTTCTTGTAATTTTTTAAAAAATTTTAAAAAATCTATTGACACTTAATATAAGTATGTGCTAAAATAAATCTTGCGTTCAGCCAAAACGGGTAAACGCAAAAGTACATTGAAAAATAAACAATAAAATCCTTTAAGAGAATACTTTGAAGTATTCGTACTCAAAAAGAAA